>JAFEEY010000001.1:45689-55207 GCA_018240865.1 Pseudomonadota bacterium
CGCGATCGTCTGGATATCCGCGTCGACCAGCCGCGACTTCCAGAAATAGGGCGCTTTCGCCCATTTCGGGTTTGTGATCGTCAGCCCTTCGGCACGGAATTTTATGTCGACCGGGTTGAAATAGAGCTGGAAATCACCTGCCACCCGCACGTCGCGTTCCGCGGCGCGGCTCGCATAACGCTCGAACGTGTGCTTGAGGAACCGGCCCTTGGTCACATAAAGCACGGCCCAGGCGAGCAAGATCAGGCCGATGATCGTGGCGGCGAGTGCGATCAGGCTGGCGAAAACCGTATGGACCGGATCGCGGTGCAGCGGGCGTGGCTGATCGAACGTTTCCGGGCGCGCCATTTCGTTCATGGGATGGAACAACCCGCGGGCTTCGACTCTGGTTGCAATTCCCAAGACTCGCCGCTAAGCGCCGCCGCTTCGCGATAAACGAGACTGTCCGGCCAGTGTGGGCTGCCGAGGCCGTCTGCAATCGTCGATTTATGAAAGGACGAAAATGCCCAAGCTCAAGACCAAGAGCGGTGTGAAGAAGCGCTTCAAGATCACCGCGACCGGAAAGCTGAAGCACGGCGTGGCCGGCAAGCGCCACCGCCTGATCAGCCATAACGGCAAATATATCCGCCAGAACCGCGGCACCTCCGTTCTCTCCGACGCCGATACGGCGACGGTGAAGGCGTGGGCCCCCTACGGCCTGAAGTAAGGAGGACTGCGTAAATGGCACGTGTGAAACGTGGTACGACCACCAAGGCGAAGCATAAGCGGATTCTGGAACAGGCGAAGGGCTATTATGGCCGTCGCAAGAACACGATCCGCATCGCGCGCCAGGCCGTCGAAAAGGCCGGTCAATACGCTTACCGCGACCGCAAGGTTAAGAAGCGGAACTTCCGCGCGCTCTGGATCCAGCGCATCAACGCCGCCGTCCGCGCCGAAGGCCTGACCTATGGCGTGTTCATGCATGGCTGTAAGCTGGCCGGTGTCGAGCTGGACCGCAAGGTTCTGGCCGATATCGCCATGCACGAAGGCGAGGCCTTCAAGGCGATCGTCGCGCAGGTGAAGAAGGCGCTGCCGGAAGGCGCGCGGGTGGCGGCTTAAATCCTGTTCCCCGGCGAAGGCCGGGGCCCAGAGTTGCGAGTCTAACCAATGGGCCCCGGCCTTCGCCGGGGCACTGCGGCGAATCGACATGAAAACGGGTCCGGGGCTCAGGCTCCGGGCCCGTTTTCTGTTTAGGCCCCGGCCTCGCCATTGTCGGTTAACCCCTGCTCACCTATGTTGGCGGGGCTTATCCCCCGTGAGATTCGACGCGCATGAACGACAAGAAGGATCCGAACGCCCCCAATCCCTGGATGAAGAGCCTGTTGATCTGGCTCGGGGTGGTGCTCGCGCTGGTGCTGTTCGTGTCGATGTTCGATTCGAAGTCGCGGCCGGTCGGCGCGGAGGGGATTCCCTATTCGGACTTCCTCGCGAAGGTCGAAGACGGCTCGGTCCGCGAGGTCGCAATCGCCGACAATATCGTCAGCGGCACGCTCCAGGATAACTCCACCTTCCGCACCCAGGCGCCGGACGATCCGCGCCTGATCGACCGCCTGATCTCCAAGGGCGTCAAATTCTCGGCCAAGCCCAAGGAAGAGCCGAGCTTCTGGATGATCCTGCTCTACCAGTCGCTACCGTTTCTGCTGATCCTGGGCGTCGCTTTCTTCGTGATCCGCCAGATGCAGAAGAATGCCGGCTCCGGCGCGATGGGCTTCGGCAAGTCGAAGGCCAAGATGCTGACCGAAAAGCATGGCCGCGTCACTTTTGACGACGTGGCGGGCATCGACGAGGCGCGCGAGGAACTGCAGGAGATCGTCGATTTCCTGAAGGATCCGACCAAGTTCGCCAGGCTGGGCGGCAAGATTCCGAAGGGCGCGCTGCTGGTGGGCAGCCCCGGCACCGGCAAGACGCTGCTCGCCCGCGCGATTGCCGGCGAAGCGGGCGTGCCTTTCTTCACCATTTCCGGCTCCGACTTTGTCGAGATGTTCGTGGGCGTCGGCGCGAGCCGCGTGCGGGACATGTTCGAGCAGGCGAAGAAGAACGCCCCCTGCATCGTCTTCATCGATGAAATCGACGCGGTCGGCCGTCATCGCGGCGCCGGCCTCGGCAACGGCAATGACGAGCGCGAGCAGACCCTGAACCAGCTCCTTGTCGAGATGGACGGGTTCGAGGCGAACGAAGGCATTATCATCATCGCCGCCACCAACCGCCCGGACGTGCTGGACCCGGCGCTGCTGCGCCCGGGCCGCTTCGACCGTCAGGTCGTCGTGCCGCGCCCGGATATCGAGGGCCGCGAGAAGATCCTCGCCGTCCATATGAAGAAGGTGCCGCTGGCGCCTGACGTGGACAGCCGCACGATCGCGCGCGGCACGCCCGGTTTCTCGGGCGCCGACCTCGCCAACCTCGTCAATGAGGCCGCGCTGATGGCCGCCCGCAAGGGCAAGCGCCTGGTCGCGATGAAGGAGTTCGAGGAAGCCAAGGACAAGGTCATGATGGGCGCCGAAAGGAAGTCCATGGTCATGACCGAGGACGAGAAGAAAGCGACCGCCTATCATGAGGCCGGTCACGCCCTCGTCTCGCTCCACGTCCCCGGCTGCGATCCGCTCCACAAGGTCACGATCATCCCGCGCGGCCGCGCGTTGGGCGTGACCTGGAACCTGCCGGAGCGCGACCGCTATTCGATGTCGATGAAGCAGATGAAGGCGCGGCTCGCGCTCTGCTTTGGCGGCCGCATCGCCGAGCAGCTGATCTATGGCAAGGACGAGCTCAACACCGGCGCGTCGAACGACATCCAGCAGGCGACCGACATGGCCCGCTCGATGGTGATGGAATATGGCATGAGCGAGAAGCTCGGCTGGCTCCGTTACCGCGACAATCAGGACGAAGTGTTCCTGGGCCATTCGGTCGCACGTTCGCAGAATGTGTCGGAGCAGACCGCGCAACTGATCGACCAGGAAATCCGCCGCCTGATCGAGGAAGCGGAGTCGACCGCCCGCAAAGTGCTGACCGACAATCTGCACGAACTGCACCGGCTCGCTGAAGCGCTGCTGGAATATGAGACAGTCAATGGCGAGGAAGCCAAGCGCGTCATCGCCGGCGACGATATCGGCCGCGAGGATTCGAAAGGCCGCCCGACTCCGCTAATCGCGGGCGGCAGCTCGATCCCCAAGACCAAGCCCAAGAAACCAGGCTCGTTCGGCGACCCCGCGCCTCAGGGCGCGTAAGCCAACGGAAGAAACAGTGAGCGGCGCCGGAGCGATCCGGCGCCGCTTCAGTTTCGGCCGTTGCACGATCAGGCGCTCCCCCGGTAAGCGTCTGCAATGGTCCGGCATATTCTGTGGTCAGCCCTGTTCATCATCGGCGCTGCGACGCGGCTGTGCGCCGCGCCGCCCCCGATGCAGGAAGACCGTCAGCTACGCATGCGAACCGAGAATGCCGAATGTTTGATCCGGCGGCATCCGGCATTCGTCAAAACATGGGCCGCGACAATCCCGGGAACTGCAGCTGAAAAAAGGCTGATCCGGCCGGCAGAATCCTATTTCACGTCCTGCTTCGCATCATGGCCGAACGCCTATGCGTCCACATGGAACTTCCAGGCGATACGTCTTCGTTTGATCGTGGAGCTTCTTCGGCCTCGTCTCGCTGTATTGCCGGAGCAGGCGCCGCCTGGTCTGAGCCGTATGGCTTGGTATTCGCCCGATCAGGCCGGCGATGCCCGGGCGGCGCCGTCGCTTATCGCGAACGACCTGGGTTTCTGCCTTGCCCGCGCCGACTGGCCGGATGTCCGATCCCTCGTGCTCGCCGAAGAAGGGACCGCGGAGGAAAAAGCGGCGCTGCGAGGGCTCCGGCCGCTTATCGCCGGATGCATACCACCGGGCCAGAAGCTCACGCTCGACGCAGCAAGACTGCGCTCGATCATGATCGAAACGGTCTATCACGCAATCTCCGAATAAGAGGGACTAGGATGGGCGAAGTCCGCGACAACCCCGCGATGAAGCGGTTCGAGATCGATCTGGGCGACGGCAGTATCGCGATCGCCGACTATAACCGTCTGTCGCACGCGATCATGTTCACCCACACCGAAGTGCCGCCGGCGCACGAGGGGCAGGGCATTGCCCGCCGCCTGATCCTTGCCGGGCTGGATGCCGCACGGCGCGAGGGCCTGAAGGTCATCCCCATCTGCCCGCTCTTCGCCAGCTATATGAAGCGCCATCCGGAAACGCATGACGTGCTCGATCCCGGCTATTTCAAAGTGCTGGGGATCGCGGAGGACTAGGCGGCGGCGGTTTCCGCCACTAATCGAAACTCATGTCTCGCATTGCATTCATCGGCATCGGCGTGATGGGCGGCCCGATGGCCCGGCATCTGGCGTCCAAGGGCCATGAGCTGACCGTCTACAATCGCTCCCCCGCCAAGGCGGAGGCCTGGGTCGCCGCCAATGGCGGGCGGATGGCCGAAACGCCGGTGGCGGCCGCCAGGGATCAGGATGCGGTCATCACCTGTGTCGGCAATGACGATGATCTGGCCGAAGTGACTCTGGGCCGCGAGGGCGCGTTCCGGGGGATGCGCCCCGGAGCGGTGTTCATCGACCATACGACCGTTTCGGCGAAGATCGCGCGTCAGCTCGCGGTCGAGGGCAAGTCGCACGATATCCTTTGCGTCGATGCGCCGGTGAGCGGCGGCCAGGCGGGGGCGGAGAATGGTACGCTCTCGATCATGTGCGGCGGCCGCGACAAGGCGATCGATGCGGCCCGGCCGCTGATGGAGGCCTATGCCGGGCGCATTACTCATGTCGGGCCCGCTGGCGCCGGCCAGACGACCAAGATGTGCAATCAGATCTGCATTGCGGGCGCCATGCAGGGCGTGAGCGAGGCGCTGCGCTTCGCGCAGGCGGCCGAACTCGATCTGGACAAGGTGTTCGAGGCGATTTCCGGCGGCGCGGCCGCGAGCTGGCAGATGGCCCATCGCTGGCACAGCATGGCGAAGGATGAATTCGATTTCGGCTTCGCCGTCGACTGGATGCGCAAGGATCTGGGCCTCGCGATCGACGAGGCGCGCACCAACGGCGCGACTTTGCCGGTCGCATCGCTGGTCGACCAATTCTACGCCGACGTGCAGGCGATGGGCGGCGGGCGGCAGGACACCAGCGCGCTGGTGCGGCGGCTGCCGAAGTAAGAAATCGTCACCCCGAACTTGTTTCGGGGCACGGGCGCCACGTGACGGACGGCAAGAAGACACTATAAGCCGCCACGACGTCACGCTTATCCCGAAACAAGTTCGGGATGACGCATAGAATTCTGTCTGTCCCATTCCCCCTTTCCGCCGCTATGCAGGCAGCATGAAGCCAGCCCTGTTCCTCGCCGCCGCTTTCCTTGCTGCCGCGCCCGCTTTCGCCGATTCGCTGATCGACAACGTCAACGGCCTGACGCTCGACAAATCGGGCAAGGTCGAACGCTTCACCGGCATGGTGATCGACAAGGACGGCAAGGTCGCGAAGCTCTTGCAGCGCGGCGACAAACGGCCCGATCGCGGGCTCGATTTCCGCTATGACGGCAAGGGCAGGGTGCTGATGCCCGGCCTGATCGACGCGCACGGTCATGTGATGGAGCTGGGCTTCAAGGCGATGTCGCTGGATCTGACGGCGGCGAGGTCGCTCGATGAGGCCAAGGCGATGATCGCCGCCTATGCCAAGGCCAATCCGGACCGGCCGTGGATCGTCGGCGCCGGCTGGAACCAGGAGCAATGGGGCCTCGGCCGCTTCCCGACGGCAGCGGATATCGACGCCGTGGTGCCCGATCGTCCGGTCTGGCTGTTTCGCGTCGATGGCCATGCCGGCTGGGCGAACAGCGCAGCGATGAAAGCCGCGGGCGTGACGGCCGCCACTGTCTCCCCCGCCGGCGGCCGCATCGAGAAAGCCGCGAACGGTCAGCCCGGCGGCGTGTTCGTCGACGCGGCGCAGGAGCTGATCGGCAAAGTCGTGCCCGCCGCCCAGCCGCGCGAGCGCGACATCGCGCTTTCCAAGGCGCAGGCGATCCTGTTGGGCTTCGGCGTCACCGCGATCGCGGACATGGGCACGTCGGTCGAGGATTGGAACGTCTATCGCCGCGCCGGCGACGCCGATGTGCTGAAGGTTCGCATCATATCCTACGCGCATGGGACCGAGCCGGCGCTGGCTGTGGCGGGGGCGGGGCCGACGCCCTGGCTGTATGACGACCGCCTTCGCATGGTCGGCGTCAAGCTGTATGCCGATGGCGCGCTGGGCTCGCGCGGGGCCTGGCTGAAAGCGCCTTATGCCGATGCGCCCAAAGAAACGGGGCTGGGCTTCATGACCGACGCCAAGCTCAGGAACCTGATGGTGCGCGCGTCGATGGATAAATTCCAGGTCGCCGTCCACGCGATCGGCGATCGCGCCAATGACCAGGTGCTGAGCGCGATCGAGGAGCTGGCGCCGAGCTACAAAGGCGACCGGCGCTGGCGGATCGAGCATGCGCAGATCGTCGATCCGGCGGATATCGCCCGCTTCGGCAAGGGGGGCATCATCGCCTCGATGCAGCCGACGCATCAGACGTCGGACAGGCTGATGGCCGAAGCGCGACTGGGGCCCGCGCGCCTGACTGGCGCTTACGCCTGGGAATCGATCCGCAGGACGGGCGCGCATCTGGCGTTCGGATCGGACGTGCCGGTCGAATCGCCCAACCCCTTTCCCGGCATGGCGGCCGCGATCACGCGCGAGGATGCGCAGGGCCAGCCGTTCGGCGGCTGGCAGCCGCAGGAGCGCGTCTCGCGCGAAGTCGCGCTCGCCGGTTTCACCACCGAAGCGGCTTATGCGGGCTTCGCGGACGACAGGATCGGCAGGCTGGAGCCCGGCTACCGCGCCGATTTCGTGATCGTCGATACCGATCCGCTGGAAAGCACGCCGGCCCAGCTGCGCGCCACCAAAGTGCTTGAAACTTGGATCGGAGGCCAAAGAGCCTATGCCGCGAAATGACTTCTACCCCTCTCTCCTGCGGGGAGAGGGCGACTCGCCGGCAGGCGAGCGGGGTGAGGGGGTACTGACTCCGCGAATAGCGCCCGACGCCGAACCCCCTCACCCAACCCTCTCCCCCCTGGGGAGAGGGCTATTGGGCATCGGCCTCCTGGCGCTTGCCGCCTGCGACAACATCGCCGTCGGCAACCGCACCCAGCGCAGCGGCGAAGTGACGATGACCGGCGGCAATCTGGCGGCGCAGGACAACGTCTCGGAGGCGCCTGAAGGCGTCGGCGCACCGATGGCATGGCGGGTCGAGCAGGGCGCGGCCTTTTATGGCGCCGCCAATCAGCCGCCGGCCTTTGCGCTGCGCTGCGACCGTGCCACCAATTCGATCATGTTCGAGCGAACGGGAAGCGGCACGTCGCTGATCCTGTCGGCCGGCGGATCGGGTGCGACGCTTGGTACTCGCAATGTCGGCAATGGCCGGGTGCAGGCGCGCACCGGCATGAACGACGCGGTGCTGGATGCGATGGCGCGACCTCAGGCCCAGATCGCGGTGGGCGGCGGCGGGGAGACGCTTACGATTCCCGGTGGTGTCGCCATTCGGCGCATCGTCGATTTCTGCCGCAACCCGCCGCTGCCGCCGGAAGCGCAGCCGGCCGGCAATGTGACGGCGCCGGTGGTTCCCGGCGGCAACGCTATGATGCCAGCGCCGTCAGCATCGCCGGGGCCAGCACCTGCGGCAATACCTCCGGCGCTGCCGCGCCCGGCCGGTAATAAAGATAAAGCGGCACCCCCGAACGGCCCTGCGCCTCGATAAACCGGCCGATCGCCGGATCGCCGTTGGTCCAGTCGCCGACCAGCACGGCGATCTGCTTGCGCGCGAAAGCGTCGGCGACTTCCTGCCGCTCGATCGCTGCTTTCTCGTTGACTTTGCAGGTCAGGCACCAATCGGCGGTGAAGTAAAGGAAGACCGGTCGCCCCGACGCGCGCGCGGCTTGCAGCGCCGTTTCGGAGAAAGGCTGGGCTTTCAGCGCCCCGCCGCTTCCGGCCGCCGCTGGCGCCGGCGAAAGGGCGAGAACAAGCACGCCGGCGATCGCCGCGACCGGCAGTGCGAGGAGAATTGAGCGGCCCTTGGCCTGGCGGACGCCGATCCACCACAAAGCAAGGCCGAGCAGCAGCGCCGCGCCCAGCGCCAAGGTCATGCCGCTGACGCCCGCCTGCCGTCCGAGGATCCAGGCGAGGCCGAGCGCGGTCAGGAACATCGGCACGGAGAGGATCCGGCGCAGCGTTCCCATCCAGGCGCCGGGTTTCGGCATCAGACGCCGCAAAGCGGGCACGAAGCCGATGGTGAGGAAGGGCAGCGCCAGGCCCAGCCCCAGTCCGGCGAAAATGGCCAAGGCTGCTGGCGCGGGCAGCACCAGAGCGGCGCCCAGGGCGGCCGCCATGAACGGCCCGGTGCACGGCGTCGCGATGAAAGCGGCGAGTGCGCCCGTCCAGAAGGCGCCGCGGGTGCCGCCTCCGGCCGCCAGCGTGTTTCCCGCACTGATCGTCGCCAGCTCGAACAGGCCAGCGAGGTTCAGGGCGATGGCGGTGACGAGAAGCAGCAGCAGCCCGACGATGCGCGGATCCTGCAGCTGGAACGCCCAGCCGGCGGTCGCGCCGCCTGCCCGCAGCGCCAGCAGCGCCCCGCCGAGCGCGAGACAGGTGACGATCACGCCTCCGGTATAGGCCAAGGCTTCCCGCTTGGCTTCACTTTCCTCGACCCCTGCGCGGGCAAGGCTGAGCGCCTTCAGACTGAGGATCGGAAAGACGCAGGGCATGATGTTGAGGATGAGGCCCCCCAGTATCGCGCCCGCGAAGGCAGTGAGCACCGTCATCAGGCTTATGCTCGGCGCTGCCTCGCCGACCGGATCGCCCGCAGGCGGTACCATGCCGGGCACGCCGCTGACCGCAAGACCGGTGCCGTTGCCGAGCGTCAGCACGCCGTCGAGCATTTTGGGCGATCCTGTCGCCCTGGTCTCGATGATCAGCGCATCGCCATTGCGGCTGATTTGTTGAGGCGCGGCATAGTCGAGGGCGTTCTGGGTCGACGCAAAGAAATGCGGGTCGTTGACCGCTACGCCCGCCGGCAGCGGCACTGCGATCCGCATCCGGCCGCCCGCTGCCGCGAACCTGGCCTGCCCGCCCAGCGGCCGGGGTAATTTGGCGCGCCAGCCGTCGAACTGAGCTCGCGTCGCTGCCTCGATCGCACCGTTGCCGACCGTCAGGTCCAGCGCGACCGGCCCGCGTTCCGGCACGCACACAGAATCGGTGCAGGCCAGCCACTCCGCCTCGCCGGAAATCCGCAGTTTCGCTCCCGGCGCCGCGTCCTTCGGCACCGTCAGCGGCGCGAGCAGCGCATATTCCTGCTCATAGACATGGTTCATCAGCCCGGCGATCAGCAGTGTCTGCGGCACCGGGTAACGGAACGTCCCGACGCTTGCGCCCGCCGGCAGCGCCCAGCGGATCG
>JAFEEY010000020.1 GCA_018240865.1 Pseudomonadota bacterium
CTGTGGCTGAAAGGCGCCAGTGCGGCGCTCTGCTATCATGCGGACTATGCCAAATCGACCGAGCATCTGCGCGGCGGCTGGATCGTCAGCGGCGATAAGTTCCGCGAGGACACCGACGGCTATTGGTATTATGAAGGCCGCGGCGACGACCTGATCAAGAGCGGCGGCATCTATGTGAGCCCGCTGGAGGTGGAGAATGTCCTCGCGCAGCACCACGCCGTTGGCGAATGTTGTGTTGCCGCCCGCAAGGATGCGGCGGGGCTGGAAAAGCCGGTCGCGATCGTTTTTCCGCGCGAAGGTGTAGAAGCTGGCGAGGCGCTGGCGGCCGAGCTGATCGCGTTCGCCCGGTCGCGGCTGGTCCATTACAAGGCGCCGCGCGACGTGATCTTCGCCACGTCCGCGCTGCCCCGCAACGACCGCGACAAGCTGGATCGCAAGGCAATGAAGGCGTGGCTGGCGTGAGGATGGGCGACCTGCCCTGGACGGCGGTGCGCGACGCGCTGGCGAGCGGGGCGCCGGTGGCGGGCCTCTTGCCGCTGGGCGCGGTCGAAGCGCATGGCCCGCATCTGCCGCTCGTCACCGATGTCGTGATCAGCGAAGGCATGGCGATCCGCGCGGCGGCGCTGCTGGAAGCGCGCGGCATCCGCGCCTTCGTGCTGCCCAGTCTCGCTTATGCGCCCGCGCATTATGCCTCGGCCTTTGCCGGGACCGTGTCGATCAGTGCGGAAACGGCGGAGGCGATGATGCTGGACATTGCCGCCTCGCTGAAAGCGCAGGGCTTTGCCTGTCTGGGCCTCGCCAACAGCCATTTCGATCCGGCCAATGTCGCGATGCTGCGCGGGGTAGCGGCGGAGATTGAAGGCCTGCCGGTCGCCTTCCCTGATTTCACCCGCCGCAAGCTGGCTGCGGCGCTGACCGAGGAATTCCAGTCCGGCGCCTGCCATGCCGGTCAGTTCGAGACGAGCCTGGTGCTGGCCGACCGGCCCGATCTGGTCGACCGCGCGGCCGGCGCGCGGCTGGCCGACAATCCGGCGAGCCTGACCGAGGCATTCACCCGCGGCGCCACCAGCTTTTCGGAGGCGGGCGGGCCGGAGGCCTATTTCGGTTCGCCGCGCCGGGCCGGGGCGGCGGAAGGGGAACAGAGCTTCGCTGTCATGGCCGAGGCGCTGGCCGACGCCGTGACCGCCGCGCTGGAGGGCAGGGCTTGATCCGCTTCCTCATCGCAGCCTTGCTGCTCGCCGAGCCCGTTCAGGCGGAGACGCTCTACACCGATGCGACGCTGATCGACGGGACGGCGCGTCCGCACACAGACATTCTCGTCCGCAACGAACGGATCCTCGCTGTCGGGGTGCGCGGCAGCCTTAAGGCGGAGGGCGCGCGGGTGGTCGGCCTCTCCGGCCGCTTCGTGATCCCCGGGCTGATCGACAGCCATGTCCATCTGGCGACGCCGCCCGATCGGTCACAAGCGCTCAAGGATCTCCGCCGCAACCTTTATGGGGGCGTCACTGCTGTGCGCGACATGGCGGACGATCTGCGCGCGGTCGCCGAGCTGGTGCGCGAGGCGGAGGCCGGCGAGATCGCATCCCCCGATATCGCCTTTGCCGCGCTGATGGCCGGCCCGGACTTCTTCGCCGATCCGCGCGTGCTCTCCGTCAGCAAGGGGTGGGCACCCGGCACCGCACCCTGGATGCAGGCGATCGACGGCCGCACCGATCTCCGCCTCGCCGTCGCGCGGGCGAGAGGCACTGGTGCTGCAGCGATCAAGATCTACGCCGATCTGCCTGCGCGGCTCATCAAGGCGATCACGAAGGAAGCGCACCGGCAGGGCATGCTGGTCTGGACCCATTCTGCGATCTTCCCGACCCGGCCGGCGGATGTCATCGCGGCCGGGCCGGATGCGGTCAGCCACGCCTGTTACCTTGCCTATCAGGCCGATCCGTCGATGCCGCCTGCCTATGAGGACCGGACGCCGGTGCACGAGGAGCATCTCGCGGCATCCGGGGACGACCCGGTGATGGCGCGTCTTTTCGTGGAGATGAAGCGCCGCGGCATTTTGCTGGACGCGACCGGCGCGATCTTCGAACGTGCCGAACAGGCGCGGGCAAAAGATCCGAAACTCAGGCCGATGCGCTGCACCGGCGGACTGACCGCGCGGCTGATCGGTCAGGCCTATCGCGCCGGCATCACCATTTCGGCCGGCACCGATTTCACTGTCGACGGCGCCTGGCCCGCATTGGACGATGAACTGGTGTTCCTGGTCGAAAGAGCTGGGCTGCCGCCTGTCGAGGCGCTGCGCGCGGCGACGATCAACGGCGCCAGGGCAATGGGGCGCGAGAAGGATATGGGCAGCATCGAAGCGGGCAAGCTCGCCGATTTCGTGGTGCTGACTCGCGATCCGCTTGCCGACATCGCGAACGTTCGCAGCGTGGAGATGACCGTGAAGCACGGCCGCGAATATCCGCGCGCCGATTACCAGCCGGGGGACGACCAGAAATGATGCACGATCGCCGCGCATTCCTCGCCATGGCGGGGGCTGCCGCCGCCGCGCCCGCACTGGCGCAAATAGGAAGCGCCGATCCGCTGAAGGGCAAGATCGTGATCAATGCCCTGGGTGGCCTCGGCGACCCCAATATCCAGGGCGAGGACGATCCTTTCACGCCGCGCGTGCTGGCGGAAGCGAGAGCTTCCGGCCTGACCGCGATCAACTGCACGCTGGGCTATGTCGCCGGGCCGGGCGATCCCTTCGAGAAGAGCGTGCGCAGCGTCGCCGCGTTCGACGCGCTGGTACGCCGGCACCCGGATGATCTGCTGAAAGTCTATTCCGCTGCCGATATCCGCCGCGCCAAGGACGAAGGCAAGATTGGGCTGATCTACGGCTTCCAGAACGGCGCGATGATGGGGAATGACGCGACCCGCGTCGATATCTTCGCGAACATGGGCGTGCGCATTTTTCAGCTCACTTACAATGTCGCGAACCAGCTGGGTGACGGCTCGATGGTACCCGAAAATCGGGGCCTGACGCCGTTCGGTCGCGAGGTCGTCGCGCGCCTGAACGAAAAGAAGATGATGGTCGACCTGTCGCATAGCGGCCAGCGCATCTGCCTCGACGCAGCAGAGGCTTCGAAAGCGCCGATCTCGATCAACCATACCGGCTGCCGCGCCGTCACCGACCTGCCGCGCAACAAAACCGATGAGGAGCTGCGCGCGGTCGCCTCGCGCGGCGGGTTCGTGGGCATCTATTTCATGCCGTTCCTCGACCCGACCGGCCACGCGCATGCCAGCGATGTGGTCGCCCATATCGACCACGCCGTGAAAGTGTGCGGCGAGGATCATGTCGGCATCGGCACTGATGGCAGCATCACCCAGATCGACGATCTCGGCAAATATGCCGCGGCGCTCGCCAAGGAACATGCCGAGCGCAAGGCAGCGGGCATCGCCGCGGCGGGCGAGGGGCCGGACACCTATCCCTTCGTCGTCGATCTGCGGGGGCCGGATCAGTTCCGCAAGCTCGCCGGCCTGCTTGCCGCCAAGGGTTATACGCCGCGCCAGATCGACAAGATTCTCGGTCTCAATTTCATGCGCTTTGCCAACCAGGTCTGGGGCGCATAAGATCGCATGGGGGGAAAGCACCGATGGGCTTGAAATCACTCCTCGGCGGATCGGATGACAAGTTTTCGACAGAGCGGCGCGCGGACGCGCGCCGCAAGGTGCTGCTCAGTGCCGAAGTCCATCCCGTCGCACGCTATGTATCGGCCAGAGTCGAGAATGTTTCGCGCACCGGCCTGATGATCGCCTGCGACGAAGAGCTGAAGGTCGAGCAAGTCGTCGCGCTCAATGTCGAGGGTGAAGGCTTTCACATGGCGACGGTGCGCTGGGCGCGGGGCCAACGCTATGGCCTGCGCCTGCAGGGAGCTTTGCTTGTCTTCGGTTTCGACGAGGAGGAGCTGGAGGCGGGCGAGGGTGGAGAACAGGCGCGCGAACGGCGGCACGAGATCGACGCCGCAGCCCGGCTGGCGATCCTGGCCCCGCCGCAGAAGGGCATCATCCGCGATGTGTCGCAATCCGGCCTGCAGATCGAGGGCGAATTCTCTTTCGCGGAGGGCGACGACGTAATGGTCGAACCCAAGGGCCGCCCGTTGATCCACGGTCAGGTCCGCTGGTCGGACGGGGCCAAGATGGGCATTCACGCCACGCAACGCATGGCGATTCTGCGGATGGTCTATTCCTACGACTGAGTCTCAGGCGATGCTCTCGCTGCCGCCGGTCGGTTCGACGCGCTGGCGCCGACCCTTGGCGGTGAGAACGAGATAGAGACCGAGCAGCACCAGCGGCAGGCTCAATGTCTGCCCCATCGTCAGGCCCCAGGAGAGATGCTCCAGCCCGGCGTCCGGATTGCGCACCTTTTCGAGGCCGAAGCGGGTAAGGCCATAGACCAGCGCGAAAGTGCCAACGAGCTTGCCCGGCTGGTAACGCGCATCCGTTTTCCAGAACAGGAACCAGAGGATCAGGAACAGGATCACGCCTTCGCCCGCCGCTTCGTAAAGCTGGCTCGGGTGGCGCGGTTCCGGCCCCGCGCGGGGGAAGATGATCGCCCAAGGCACGGTCGTCGGCCGGCCCCAGAGCTCGCCGTTCACGAAATTGGCGAGGCGGACCAGGAATATGCCCGGCGGCACGGCGCAAGCGACATAGTCGCAGACGCGCAGCCAGTTCAGGCCGTGCTTGTGGGCGCAATAAACCAGCGCCAGCACCACGCCGATCAGCCCGCCATGGAAGGACATGCCGCCTTCCCAAAGCTTGAGGATTTCGAGCGGCCGCAGGAACATGTCCGGCTTGTAGAATAGCACATAGCCGATCCGACCGCCCAGGATGATGCCGAGCGTGACGTAGAAGACGAGATCGTCGGCATGGCGCTTCGCCATAGGTGCGCCGGGCTGAGCGAGCAGCTTCAGCAGATACCACCAGCCGATGAAGATGCCGGCGATATAGCCCAGCGAATACCATTTGATCTGGAGCGGACCGAGCGAAAGCGCGACCGGATCGAGGCCGAGATCCTCGAACCGGAGATAACCGGCGGCATCGGCAAGAACGGTCAGGATCAAGGCTTTTCCCCAGCGATTTGCGCCTGCATAGTGGCGTAAACGAAAGAACCCAAGAGGGGAGAGGGCATGCCGTCAGAACTCGACATCCGGCTGGATGCGATCATGGACCAGTTGACTGGTCCGGGCGGCCCCTTGCCGTTGACGACATTCGAGCAGGATGGCGTGACATACCCGATGATCGCGACCGCGCCGCCGTCGCTGCCGCCCTATTTCCAGCTCTTTTCGATGCAGCATGCGGACAAGGAATTCCTGGTCTGCGGCGACGAGCGGCTGACCTTCGCGCAGGTCTACGCCCAGGCGCGGGCGGTGGCAGGTGCGCTGGTCGACGGTTTCGGCGTCAAGCGCGGCGATCATATCGGCATCGCCGCGCGCAACGCGCCCGCCTGGATCGTGCTCTACATGGGCATCGTGATGGCGGGCGGCGTCGCCAGCCTGCTCAACGGCTGGTGGACCGGTGCGGAGCTTGCGGCAGGTATCGACGACAGCGACACGAAACTGGTCTTCGCCGATCCGCAGCGCGCGGCCCGGCTGAGCGAGGTCCGGCACGGCGCGGAGATTGTCGCACTGGATATCGGGCAGACGATCGCGGACGCACTCACTCCCGTGCTGGCGCGGGGTGGGGGAGCTGAGACGGCGCTGCCCGAACTGACTGGCGACGATCTGGCGACGATCCTCTTCACCTCGGGCTCGACCGGCCAGTCCAAGGGCGCGATCTCGACCCACAGGCAAGTGACGCAGGGAATTTTCAGCTATCTCGCCCAGACGTTGATGTCCTTGCAGCTGATCACTGAGATGGAGGGCGGGCCGCCAACGCTGCAGCCGGCGACCCTGCTTAACGTGCCGCTGTTCCATGTGACAGCCGAAATCCCGGTGATGCTGCAAAGCTTCGCGATGGGCCGCAAGCTGGTCGTCATGGGCAAATGGGACGCCGAGGAAGCCATGCGGCTGATGGAAAAGGAGAAAGTCACCTATTTCGTCGGCGTGCCGTTGATGAGCTACGAGATCATGACGCATCCCAACCGCTCGAAATATGACCTATCGACGGTTCGCGATTTTGCGGCCGGCGGTGCGCCGCGTCCTGTCGAGCATGTGAAGAGGCTGAACGACGAAATGGGCGGCGCGAAGCCGCTGATCGGCTATGGCCTGACGGAGACTAACGCCGTCGGCTGCGGCAATTTCCGAGATAATTACCTCGCCAAGCCGAACAGCACCGGCAAGGCTTCCCGCCCATTGGTCGATCTCGCGATCCTGGACGACGACGGCAAGCCGGTGCCGCAAGGCGAACGCGGCGAAATTTGCATCCGGTCGGTCTGCAATTTCCTGAAATATTACAAGAATCCGGAGGCAACCAAGGCAGCATTCACGGCCGATCGCTATTTCCGGACCGGCGACCTCGGCTATCTGGACGAAGACGGCTATGTCTTCATCGTCGACCGCAAGAAGGACATCATCATCCGCGGCGGTGAGAATATCAGCTGTCAGGAAGTCGAAGCAGCGCTGTACGAGAATCTCGATGTTGCCGAAGCAGCGGTATTCGGCATCGCCGATGCGCGCTTCGGCGAAGTACCGGCGGCGGTGGTGCATCCGGCCGAGGGCAAGAGCCTGACAGCGGAGGGGTTGCAAACTTTCCTCGCCGCACGCATCGCGGCCTTTAAGATTCCGGAGCGGATCTGGATCGCGACCGATCCACTGCCGCGCCTGGGGACGGAAAAGATCGACAAGGTCAGCATCCGCAACCATTTCCGGGCGCTGGTTCAGCGCGGCACGCAAGCCTGATCCTATGTGTGCGTCCCGATCCGGGACATGTATTAACCATCCGCTTGACGCGACTCGGTCCGAGTGAGACCCTTTTGCTGCCGCCCGCTAAGGCGGCGGAAAAAAGGGGGTTTTCGATGCGTAATCTGCTCTTGGCGGCCGTCGCTGTAGTGACGATCGCGGCGCCCGCCACCGCTGGCGTTGTCTACAGCAATAACTTCGACGGCGAGAATGGCGGCAACACGGCGCTGAATTATAATGGCTTCAATGGCCTCACCGTCACCAACGGCACGGTCGATCTCGTCAAGTCGGGCGATTTCGGTATAACCTGTGCCGGCGGCAGCGGCGCATGCGTCGATCTGGACGGTTCGACGAGCGATGCCGGCCTCGTATCCAGCAACAGCTATGCCTTCAATGCCGGCGACCGGGTCGCGCTCAGCCTGTTGTTCAGCGGCAATCAACGCAATGCCCCGCCGCCCGACACTTTCTCGATGACCTTCAATTTCGGCGGCCCGATCAGCGGCACCTATGGCGCGTCGTCGAGCACGCTCGGTAATTTCAACTTCGGCAGCTTCACGAACCAATCCAGCCTGACGGTGACGATCAGCAATGTGGCGCCGGGCTTCTCGATGACCGATTTCACATTCTTCTTCGATCCGACCAATGGCGGTTCGACCTCGTTCGGTCTGCAGGATGCCGGCAACGACAATATCGGCATCGTCATCGACAATCTGTCGCTCGCGGTTGGGGCTGTGCCCGAACCGACGACCTGGGCGATGATGATCGCGGGCTTCGGGCTCGCTGGTGCCGCGATGCGCGGCCGCCGTTCGACAATCGTTTACGCCTGAGCATCTTTCGGCCTGCTGCGCGCGCCGCGGCAGGCCGCCTTCTTCAAAGGCTTGACGCGGGGCGGCAAGGGTCTTCACCCTCGCGCGTACACGTAGGGGCCTTTGTTGAATGCAGCTTGTCATCGTTGAATCGCCCGCCAAGGCGAAGACCATCGAGAAATATCTGGGCCGCGATTATCGCGTCCTCGCTTCCTATGGCCATATCCGCGACCTGCCGCCCAAGGACGGTTCGGTCGATCCGGACAATGGCTTCGCGATGGAATGGGAAACCTATGGCGACAAGGCGCGCCAGCTCAAGGCCATCGCCGACGAAGCCAAGAAGGCCGACCGCCTGATCCTCGCCACCGACCCGGATCGCGAAGGCGAAGCGATCAGCTGGCACGTCCAGGAAGTGCTGAAGAAGCGCAAGGCGCTGCCCAAGGAAGTAGAGCGCGTCACCTTCAACGCGATCACCAAGGGCGCCGTGACCGAAGCGATGGCGAAGCCGCGCCAGCTCGATGAGGATCTGATCGACGCCTACCGCGCCCGCCGTGCGCTCGATTATCTGGTCGGTTTCACTTTGTCGCCAGTGCTGTGGCGCAAGCTGCCCGGCGCCAAATCCGCGGGCCGCGTCCAATCCGTCGCTCTTCGCCTCATTGTCGATCGCGAGCGCGAGATCGAGACGTTCAAGGCGCAGGAATATTGGTCGGTCTTCGCCGATCTGGAACAGGATGGCACGCCGTTTCAAGCGCGTCTGGTTCGCTGGAAAGGCGACAAGATCGACCGGCTGACGATCGGCAAACAGGGCGACGCCGAAGCAGCCAAGGCTGCGGTCGAGGCCGGCCGCTTCACTGTCGTCAGCGTCGAAACCAAGCCGCTCACCCGTAATCCGCCGGCGCCGTTCACGACCTCGACGCTGCAGCAGGAAGCGGCGCGCAAGCTCGGCTTTTCCGCCAGCCATACGATGCGGGTCGCGCAGAATCTCTACGAGGACGGCGCGATCACCTATATGCGGACCGACGGCGTGCAGATGGACGGCAGCGCCATTTCCGCCGCCCGCGCCGCGATCGCCAATCGTTATGACGGCTCGTTCGTGCCCGACAAGCCGCGCCAGTATCAGACCAAGGCGAAGAATGCGCAGGAAGCGCACGAAGCAATTCGTCCGACCGATTTCGGCCGCGCGACGGTCGGCTCGGGTGATCATGCGAAGCTCTACGAGCTGATCTGGAAACGCGCGCTCGCCAGCCAGATGGCCTCCGCCCGGCTGGAGCGGACGACGGTGGAGCTGGAGGACGGCACCGGTCAGACAGCGCTGCGCGCGACCGGGCAGGTTGTGCTCTTCCCGGGCTATCTGACGCTCTACGAGGAAGGCATTGACGATAGCGACGACGAGGAATCGCGCCGCCTTCCGCGCCTTTCGCAAGGCGACGCGCCGCTGAAGAAAGCAGTGCATGCCGAGCAGCATTTCACCCAGCCGCCGCCGCGCTTCTCCGAGGCTAGCCTGGTAAAAAGGCTGGAGGAATTGGGCATCGGCCGCCCGTCCACCTACGCCTCGATCCTGCAGGTGCTGAAGGACCGCGAATACGTCCGCGTCGATCGCAATCGCTTCATTCCAGAGGAAAGCGGGCGGCTGCTGACGGCCTTCCTGGAACGCTTCTTCGAACGCTATGTGAGCTATGATTTCACGGCGGGCCTCGAGGAAGAGCTGGACGACATTTCCGGCGGCCGGGCCGAATGGCAGGCCGTGCTCGAAGCGTTTTGGCGGGACTTCAAACCCAAGACCGCGCAAGTGATGGAGCAGAAGCCGTCCGACATCACGGCAGCGCTCGATACGTTCTTGGAACCCTATCTCTTTCCGCCGCGCGGCGACGGGACCGACCCGCGGCTGTGCCCGAATTGCGGCGAAGGGCGGCTGTCGCTGCGCGGCGGCCGGTTCGGCGCGTTCGTCGCCTGCTCCAACTACCCGGAGTGCAAATATACCCGCCGCTTCGCCCAGGGCGGGGGCGAAGAGAATGGCGCGAGCGACAATGGCGATGTCGTGCTGGGCGAGGATCCGGAGACCGGCGGCGAGGTGGTCCGCAAGACCGGGCGGTTCGGCCCCTATGTGCAGCTCGGCGACGGCAAGGATGCCAAGCGCGCGTCCATCCCCAAGGATGTCGGCGAGATCGACCTCGACTGGGCGCTGAAGCTGCTGAGCCTGCCGCGCACGATCGGCCCTCACCCGGAATCCGGGCTGCCGATCACGGCGTCGATCGGCCGCTATGGCCCCTATCTGGCGCATGACGGCAAATATGCCCGCCTCGCCTCGACCAACGAAGTGTTCGAGACCGGCATGAACGCCGCCGTCGCCAAGCTGGCCGATGCCGCGAGCGGCGGCGGCCGGCAGCAGCGCGGATCGCGCGAGCCGTTGCGTGTGCTGGGCGCGCATCCGCGCACCGAGGCGGAGATCAAGCTGATGGAGGGCCGGTTCGGCCCCTATGTCACGGATGGCACCACCAACGCGACCTTGCCCAAGACCGTCGCGCCCGATGCGCTGACGCTGGAGGAAGCTGCGCAGCTGATCGACGCACGCGCGGCTGCCGGTCCGTCCAAGAAGAAAGGCAGGGGCGGGCCGAAAAAGGCCGCGAAGAAAAAGGCGTGACCGCCCCATTGCCGTGGCGTGAAGCCGATGGCGCTATATTGCTGACGGTGCGCGTAACGCCCAAGGCGTCCCGCACCGAAGCAATCGGCATTGTTGATGCGGGCGATGGCCGGACCGCGCTGGCGATCCGCGTCGCCGCGCCGCCGGTCGAGGGGGCAGCGAACGAAGCGCTGGTCGCCTTTCTTGCCAAGGCGCTGGGGCTGCGCAAATCGGCGGTGACGGTGGCAAGCGGTGAAACCGGGCGGCTCAAACTTTTGAGGCTTGAGGGAAACTCAACCGGCCTCGTTAGGCAATTGGCACTGCTCGTCTTACCTCTTTCCCGTCATTCCCGCGAAAGCGTGAACCCAGCAAACGAACAAAATTGCGGGGCGCTAGGACGATTGATCGCTGGGTTCCCGCTTTCGCGGGAATGACGAAGTTAATACAGTCAGCCTCCGTTCAGACCGGCAACGTTATGAGTCGCGCCATGTCGAGGATCACGAAAACTCTCGTTCTGGCCGCGTGCGGCACCCTGAGCGTGGCGGCCGCCTTGCCACCCGAAGCGCGGCTCGATCGCATGCTGGAAGGCCGCGTCGCCGGCAGGCCGGTGGACTGCATCAATCTGCGTGACATCCGGTCCAGCCAGATCATCGACGGCACCGCGATCGTCTATCAGGTTGGCGGCAAGCTGTACGTGAACCGCCCGCGCGGCGGCGCGTCGAGCCTCGACCGTGACGATATCCTCGTCACCAATACGGTGACGTCGCAGCTGTGCAGCATCGATGTGGTGCATCTGGTCGACCGGACGTCGCGGTTCCAGACCGGCTTCGTCCAGCTCGGCGAATTCGTCCCCTACGCCAAGCCCAAGCGCTGACAGCGAACCGATCCCCCGCTACCGTGTCAGCGATAAGCGGGGAGAGGGAATGAAGCTGTATATACGGCCGATCGCGCCCAACGCGGTCAAGGTCATGATTTTTCTGACCGAGCTTGGCCTTGCGATCGAGACGATCGACGTCGGTACGCTGAGCGATGAGGAATATGGGCGGATCAATCCGCTGAAGACGATCCCGGTGCTGAAGACTGACGACGGCATCTTCATCACCGAATCGCTGACCATCTGCCAATATCTGGATGAAGTGACAGATGACGCCCGCCTCTTCGGCGACAGTCTGAACGAGCGGATGCTGGTCGCGATGTGGGAGCGGAGGGCCGAGCAATTGCTGGTGCAGCCGGCGATCGAATATGGCCATCATTGCCAGCCGATGTTCGCCGGAGCACTGCGCCAATTTCCCGATTGGGCGCGCGACCATGTCCAGCAGAGCGTCAAGATGCTCGCGGTGATGGAAAACCGGCTTGCCGAAAGCCGGTTCCTCGCCGCTGACAGGTTCACCATGGCCGACCTGACCGCCTTTCTCGGCATCGCCGGGCTGGTCGGATGGGAAGCGATCCCGCTTCAGCCGGGCCCAGCGCTCGGCCGGTGGCTCGGCGAGGTCAGCGGCCGGCCCAGCATGGCGCCGCTCAAGGCGCTCGCGCAGCAATTCGGTCTAAAGTCGATCTGAGCCGCAGGCCCGGCACGCCGGGTCTTTCGGAATACGGATCGTGCGCATCGCGGGCGTAACGCCGTCGAAGATATGGACCTTGCCCGCCGGATCGGGGCCGAAACCGACGACGGCGCGCACCGCTTCCATCGCCGCCCAGCTGCCGATCAGCCCGGCCATCGCGCCCAGCACGCCTTGTTCGGCGCAAGTGTCGCAATCGTCCGCGTCGAATGCATCGCCAACGAAGCAGCGATAGCAGGGCTGGCCATTTTCCCAGCCGCGGAACTTACCGATCTGGCCCTGGAACATGCCGAGCGCTGCCGATACCAGCGGGATGCGCGCGCGCACGGCCGCGTCGGAGGTGGCGAGGCGCGTCGCGAAATTGTCGCAGCCGTCCAGCACCAGATCGACGTCGCCGATCAATTCGGCGGCATTGCTGGGGTTCAGCCGCCGCGCCACGCCTTCGAACATCACATCCGGATTGAGCCGCCCAACCGCATCGCGCGCCGCCTCGACTTTCGGCCGCCCGATATCGTCCATACCGAACAGCACCTGCCGCTGCAGGTTCGACAGGCTCACCGCATCATCGTCGATGACGCGCAACATGCCCACGCCGGCGGCTGCCAGATACTGGATCGCCGGGCAGCCGATCCCGCCCGCGCCGATCACTGCGATCCGCGCCTGACGCAATTTTACCTGCCCCGCGCCGCCAATCTCCCGCAGCACGATGTGACGAGCGTAACGGTCGAGCTGTTCGTCAGTGAGGCTCAAGCGTCGGGCAGCTCGAATTTCTGATCGAGGATGACCTGCCATTCTAGCGGCGTTTCCGAAAACGTGCGGAGCGGCAGATCGGTTTCTGCGGCGGCTTCAATGCGCGAACGCCTATAAGCTTCCGTGCGGATCGCATCCAACTCGCCCTTCAGCGACGGATTGTCGCCGATGGCGTCCTGATATGCGAGGCGCTGGCTCGCGATCGACAAAGCCCAGGACCGGCTGCGCCGTTCCGGTTGATGCTGCCATTTCAGGATATGCATCATCAAAACACGAAGCGCCGACCGAACCGTGCTCCGCTCTCTTTTCCCCACGGATTCGATTTCCTCGATGATATTGGCGAGATCGACCGCTTCGAACCGGCGCTCGCTGAGCAGCCGCGCCTGCGCCATAGCCCAGCCATAGCCGTCCAGCTCATAGGGCGGCGACGTGGCCTCGAAAGGAGGACGGGGCTGGCTCGGCTTGTTCATAAGGCTGTTTTATCACGAACCCCCGTCGAACCGAAGCCGCCGGCGCCGCGCGCGGTCTCGTCCAAGTCGGCGGCTTCCTCGAAGCGGGCACGCTGGACGGGAGCGGGGACGAGCTGGGCGATGCGGTCGCCGCGTGCGATCGCGAAGGGTTCGCTGCCCAGATTGGCGAGAATCACTTTCACTTCGCCGCGATAATCGGCGTCGATCGTGCCGGGCGTGTTGAGGCAAGTGACGCCGTGCTTCAGCGCCAGGCCGGAGCGAGGGCGGACCTGCACTTCATAGCCTTCGGGAATGGCGATGGCGAAGCCGGTCGCGACGGCGTGGCGCGCGCCGGGAGCAAGCGTCAGGTCTTCCGCCGCGACCACGTCCATGCCTGCTGCATGGGCGGTGGCGTAAGCGGGGAGTGGCAGGCCTTCGCCATGGGCCAGGCGCTTCAGGCGAATGGCGATTTCAGGAAAGGGCATCGGCGATCCTGTCGGCGAGCCGGGCGGCGACCTGGCCCTTGGGCATGGCCTCCCAATCCTCGACTCCGGACGCAGTGACAAGATGCACGCGATTGTTCGCACCGCCCATCACGTCGCCAGAGACGTCATTGGCGACGATCCAGTCCGCGCCCTTACGGGCGAGCTTGGCCCGGGCGTTGGTGACGACATCGTTGGTCTCGGCTGCGAAGCCGACCAGCAGGCGCGGCTTGCGCGCGTCGCGGCCCAGACCGGCGAGAATGTCCGGATTCTCGGTCAGCGCCAGCGCGGGCGGAGCCCCGTCGGCGCGCTTCTTGATCTTGATGCCGGTGGGCTCGACCCGCCAGTCGGCGACGGCGGCGACCAGCACCGCGGCATCGGCGGGAAGGGCAGCATCGACCGCGGCGGCCATCTCGCGCGCTATTTCGACATCGTGGCGAGTGACGCCCGGCGGGGTCGGCAGCGACACCGGGCCTGCGACCAACGTCACTCTCGCGCCCAGCCGCGCCAGAGCGCCGGCGATCGCGAAGCCCTGTTTTCCGGAGGACCGGTTGGCGATGTAGCGCACCGGGTCGATCGGCTCATGCGTGGGACCGGCCGTAACGATGATGTGCTTGCCAGCCAGCCTTCCTCCGCTCGTCCCGAGCGAGACTATGGCCTGAAGTATTGCCTCCGGCTCCGGCAGGCGGCCGGGACCATATTCGCCGCACGCCATCGGGCCTTCGTCGGGCTCCAGCACGGTCACGCCGTCGGCGCGCAGCTGCGCGACATTGCGTTGCGTCGCCGCGTGCAGCCACATGCGCACGTTCATCGCGGGGACGGCCAGCACCGGCTTGTCGGTGGCGAGCAGCAGCGTGGTGGCGAGGTCGTCGGCGATGCCGGCGGCCATCCGCGCCAGCAGATCGGCGGTGGCGGGGGCAACAACGATCAGATCAGCTTCGCGGCTGAGCTGGATATGGCCCATCTCCGCCTCGTCCTTCAGATCCCAAAGGCTGGTGTGGACCGGTTGTTCGGAGAGCGCGGCAAGCGTCATCGGCGTCACGAATTGCGCGCCGCCCTCGGTCAGCACGCAGCGCACGCTCATGCCCGCCTTGCGGATCAGCCGGATCAGCTCGCACGCCTTATAGGCCGCGATGCCCCCGCCGACGATCAGCAGGATGCGCTTCATGCCGCAGCGGGTCGGCGGCGCGCGGCCTCGATCAAATCCCGCAGCCCATCGGGCGCGAAGACGAGGCCGACCAGGATCAAAGGCGCGATCATCAGCCCCCAGTAGAAGGTATCGGCGCGGCAGAACAGAGCCAGCAGCATCGCATAGGCCGCAATCGTCACCGCCACCCGCCGCGCGAAGGCGCCTGGCGCCGCTGCCCAGCCGAACAGGGCGAGGCCCGCCAGCACCGACGCCAGCGCCGCCGGGAGAAACGCGAGCGAGGTTGTGCTTTTGATGACATTCACCAGGAATCCGAAGCCAAGCATGCCCGACCAGCCGGGCGAGGCCGGGTCTTCAGGCAGCACAACCTGCGCGACCTGATGCGCGTGAAGCGCGATGACGCCAGCGAATACCGTCAGCGCCGCGCCCCAGCCGAGCATCTCGCGCGGCCGCTGCTCCAGCAGCGCCAATCCCGCCATCGCCGCGACGTAAAGCGCCGCCGTCTCGCGGATCAGCATCGCGGCGAGGCCGACTAGCACGGCTGCTGCCCAGCGCCGGTCGGTGCGCAGGCCAAGCGACAGGGCGATCAGCAGCCCGGCCCAGCACTCGTGAAACGCGACCAGTTCCGGTTTCGCCACCACGGCCGCGCCGCACAGCAGCAGGATCGACGCGATGACGAGCGGACGCGGACCGTCAAGCACATCCCCCATCCTCCGCCACCATGCTGCCGCTACCGCCGCGACTAGGCCGTAAAGCAGCAGGATAGAAGCGATTGGCGGCAGTGCGGCCTGCACGCTCGCCAGCGTCGGCAGGCGAAAGGTCACTAAGGGTTTCAGCGGATAATTGCCGGTCCGCAGCGAGCGTGCAATGAGCGGGTAATAGGCTTTGCCTTCGCGCAGGCCATCGACGATCCGCTCATAGAGCAGGATATCCTCGCGATCCTTGGCGACATTCTCAGGCCCGCCCTTGGCCGGCGGCGGGGCGGGGGCCGTCAGCGATGACAGGCACAGCAGCAAGACCGCCGCCACCGCCGCCAGCACCACGCGCGCCGTGCCCGGCCGCAGCGTTGCGAAACGACTTGGCGTCTTCAGCCAGAATCTCCTGGTCATGGCGCCGGCCCTAGCAGCAGGGGATTAAGGAAACGCGATCCTCAATCCGTCATTCCGGCGAAAGCCGGAATCCAGCTTCTTGTTTGTGGCCTTCGTGCCCATGTGAGAAGGAAGCTGGACCCCGGCTTTCGCCGGGGTGACGGGAAAACTGTCAGGCGAGCCACACCCACATCGCTGCCGCGCCCGCCGCCAGTCCTAACATCCCCGTCACCGCATAGCGCCAGCCGCCGCCGACGCGGATGATCTGAACCTCGGCGAGCGGCGGCGGGGGCGGCGCGGCGCCGGGCTTGGGCAGCTGGTGGTCGAGGCGGCGGATCAGGTCCGGCACTAGCTTCAGCGTGCGGCTGAGCGCGACCAGCCGGTCGGCCGCCCAGGCTTCGGGGCCAAGCTCGGTCCTGATCCATTCCTTCACGAACGGGCCCGAGGTTTCCCACATATTGATGTCGGGATCGAGCGTTTGCGCCACGCCTTCGACCATGACCATCGTCTTTTGCAGCAGCAGCAGATGCGGCTGGGTCGGCATGTCGAAATCGCGGGTGATCGCGAACAGCCCGTCCAGCATGTTGCCGATCGAGATATCCTTGACCGGCAGCCCCCGGATCGGCTCGCCCACGGCGCGCAGCGCGGTCGTGAATTCGGCGAGATTATGATGCGGCGGCACATAGCCGGCCTCGAAATGGATTTCGGCGACACGCTCATAATTGCCGGTCAGCAGGCCGTAGAGGATCTCCGCCAGCCACATGCGGGCGCGGCGGTCGATGCGGCCCATAATGCCGAAGTCGATTGCGACGATGGTGCCGTCCGGCCGCACCAGCAGATTGCCCTGATGCATGTCGGCATGGAAGAAACCCTCGGAGATCGCCTGGCGCAGGAACGCGCGGACAAGGCGGCCGGCCAGCGCCTTCACGTCATGCCCGGCGGCGATCAGGTCGTCGCGGCGCGAAATCTTGATGCCGTCGACCCATTCGAGCGTCATCACGCGGCGGGCAGTGCGCTGCCAGTCGATTGCGGGAACGGTATAGCCCGGCTCGGCTTCCATCGCCTGGGCAAGCTCCGAGGCGGACGCTGCCTCGCGCCGCAAATCCAGCTCGCGCATCGTCCATTGACGGAAAGTCGCGATGACGAGGCGCGGGCGCAGCCGCTGCAGCTCGCCGCCGAAGCTCTCGGCCTGGGCGGCTGCCCATTCATAGGTCTGCAGCGCCTTGGCGAAATCCTCCTCGACGCCCGGGCGCAGCACCTTGACCGCGACGTCGCGGCCGTCGGTGGTGACGGCTCGGTGGACCTGCGCGATCGAGGCGGCGCCGATCGGTTCCGGGTCGATCGAGCGGAAGAGCTGATCGATGGGCTTGCCGAGAGACTGTTCGATCGCCTTGCGGATCTCCTCGAAAGGCGCGGGCGGCAGATTGTCCTGCAGGCGCAACAGATCGGCGGCGGCCTCTGGGCCGACCAGATCGGGGCGCGTCGCCAGCGCCTGACCGAACTTGATCGCGGCGGGGCCGAGCGCTTCGAAGGCGTGAGCGTATTCCGGCACTTTAGGCACGCGCGCGCCGAAGCGGGCGATGCGGACCAGCCGCCGCACCGGCGCCGGCGTCAGCGGATCGCGCTCGATCCCGCGCAGCGCACCGTGGCGCGCGAGCGTTCGGCCCCATTTCAACAGCCGGAAGATATGAACGGCAGAAGACGCCATCTAGCCCCTCCTCCTTGTGGGGAGGGGTTGGGGTGGGGGCGCGAGATCGGCGAAGCCGAGCTCGCCCCAAAGACTCTTCTCGGCTCGCAGACGCGAGCCGGCCCCCCACCAACCTCCCCCACAAGGGGGGAGGCTATTTACTGCGGCGCCCACTCAGATCTTCCAGCCGCTGTGGATGGCGACCAGGCCGCCCAGCAGCGGCTCGACATTGGTGCGCACGAAGCCCGCCTCGCCGATCATGTGCTGGAACGCCGGCATGTCAGGGAAGCGGCGGATCGATTCGATCAGGTAGCGATAGCTGTCCTCGTCGCCCGCGATCGCCTTGCCGACCTTGGGCACGATCCTGTGCGAATAGAAATCATAGATTTCGGCGAAGCCCGGCCAGAGCGTGGTCGAGAATTCGAGGCAGTAGAAGCGCCCGCCCCGGCGCAGCACGCGGTGGGCTTCGCGCAATGCGGCGGGAATGTCGGTCACGTTCCGGATGCCGAACGCGATCGTATAGGCATCAAAGAAGCGGTCGGGCCATTGCAAGGTTTCGGCATTTGCCTCGGTCCAAACGAGTCCGTCGATCCCGCGCTTGGCGGCGCGATCCATGCCCACGGCCAGCATTTCCGGATTGATGTCGGCGACGGTCACGTTCGCGCCCGATGCGGCGAGGCGGAAAGCGATGTCGCCGGTGCCGCCGGCCATGTCGAGGATATCCTCGCCCGCGCGCGGCTTCACTCGCCGCACGAACCGATCCTTCCACAGCCGGTGCATGCCGGCGGACATGGCGTCGTTCATGATGTCGTATTTGCGCGCGACGTTGGAAAAGACGGCGCCCACGCGGCGGGTCTTTTCGCCGGGCGCGACATCTTCATAGCCGAAGGAGACGGTGTCTGACATGGCCGCCGCCCTAGCGCGGGCTTGTGGGGCAAGCAAACGCCGCCTAGCTGAATCGCGTGCCGGAACTTCCCGAAGTCGAAACCACCGTGCGCGGGCTGCGGCCCGTGCTTGAGGGCCAGGTGTTGAGCAGCGTCGAGGCGCGGCGCGCCGATCTGCGCTTCGCTTTTCCGGCCGACCTGCGCCAGCGATTGACCGGCGCGACGGTGACGGGGTTGGGGCGTCGTGCCAAATACGGCCTGGTCGATACCGATCGCGGCGACACGATGATCTTTCACCTCGGCATGTCGGGCCGCTGGCGCCTCGATCCGTCCGACCTCGGCAAGCACGATCATCTGGTGCTGGAAACCGGCGCGGGGCGGCGGCTGGCGCTGAACGATCCGCGGCGATTCGGCTTTGTCGACCTGTTTTCGACGGCCGGCCTTGCGACCTATCCGGCGTTCGCCGCGATGGGGCCTGAGCCGTTGGGGCCGGATTTCACTGCCGACTATCTGGCACAGGCGCTCGAAGGGCGGAACGCGCCGATCAAGGCGTTGCTGCTCGATCAGCGGATCGTCGCGGGCCTGGGCAATATCTATGTCTGCGAAGCGCTGCACATGGCCGGCATCGCACCGGGCCGTGCCGGCGGCCGCATCGCCCGCGGCCGGCTCGAAGCGCTGGTGCCGGCGATCCGCACGGTGCTGGAAGCAGCGATCGAGGCGGGCGGATCGACCTTGCGCGACTATGCCCGGCCGGACGGCGAGCTCGGCTATTTCGCCAAGCAATGGCGTGTGTACGGCCGGGAGGGCGAGCCGTGCCTGTGCGGCCGGCCAGTCAAACGGCGCGTGGAGAGCGGGCGCTCGACCTTCTACTGTCCCGCCTGCCAAAAATAGGCGGCGGCGTCGGATTTCCTGGTCATTGCGAGCCCGAAGG
This sequence comes from Pseudomonadota bacterium, assembly GCA_018240865.1. GTDB lineage: Bacteria > Pseudomonadota > Alphaproteobacteria > Sphingomonadales > Sphingomonadaceae > Sphingomonas_B. The sequence continues at coordinate 19,279 of JAFEEY010000020.1, forward strand.
GCGCGGCAATCCATCACGGTCAGGTCTGGATCGCCACGGCGCTTCGCGCCTCGCGATGACGGCTATTTTTCGTCCAGTTCCGCTTTCAGGGTTTGGACCGCAAGCAGGCGGTCGTTGACGACATTCTGCGCCTTCTCGGCCCAGGCCTTCAGCTCCGGATTGTCGCCGCCATTCTTGTAGGCGCGGATGAGGCCGAGAAGAGCGCTCAGCCGGTCCTGCTGCTGGTCGGCGAACGCCTTTTCGGCATTCACGCCCCTGGCTGACGACAGGACGGCGAGGTCGCTCTGGTCGGTGGGACCGGCGACCGGCTCGAGCTTCAGCTGCCCAGCCGTCGCGATTCGCTTCAGGTCGTCCAGCGACGCGCCGAAATCGGCGCTCATCGTCTGGGCGAATTGCCTGGCCCCGGCGCTATCGGCCTTTTCGCCGAGCAGTTTGGCGCTCGACAATGCGAACGCATATTGGCCGAGCACGGCCGAAACAAAGTCCTGGCCACGAGTCTCGGCCGGAGCCGGCCCGGCGGCCGTCTGCGCGGCCTGGCCGTTCCGCACGGTGATCGCATCGTTCGAGTCGCTGCCGGGCTTGCTGCCACAGGCGGCCAGGGCCAGCGCGGCGCCGATCACGGCGATCGAAGCGGCGGTTTTACGCATTTCTGTCTCCATCTGCAGCCGCGCGCGGGCGGCGGAATCGGCGCGCTGCTAGCGGTTGAACGACGCAGGCGCAACCGCGTCACGGAAGCGTCACGAATGTGTCGCGGATGCGTAACCGGACTTTCCCGAAACTGACCTTTTCCGCGTCTAGCGGCCCTTTTCGAAGGCAGCCGCCAATGGCTGCTGCCGGGGACATTCACACAAGGGGATCATCCAATGCCGCGCACTCGCCTGCTCCTGATGCTTGGAGCCGCTATTCCGCTGGCCGCTTGCGGCGCCGACGACATCGCGTCGCCGGGCACCGGCGGCAACATCATCATCAACAACCCCGCCCCGACCCCGGCTCCCTCGCCGAGCCCCAGCCCGACGCCGACCCCAACTCCGGGGGTCACGCCGGCATCCGGCTGCCCGACCATCGCCGACCCTGCCGGCCTGACCGATTCGGGCACGATCACGAATCCGACGGCGGGCACCTTCCGCGTCTGCACGCTGCCCGCGCGCATCACCAAGAGCTCGCAACTGCCCAAGATCGCCGGGCTGGTGTACCGCCTGGGCGGCCGCGTCGATGTCGGCAACGATCTGGGCGCCACGCCCACCGCCGGCGAAGCGAGCGTCACGCTCACCATCGATCCGGGCGTCATCGTCTTCGGCGGCGTCGGCGTGTCCTGGATCAACGTCAATCGCGGCAACAAGATCAGCGCCGTCGGCACCGCGACGCAGCCGATCATCTTCACCAGCCGCGACAATATGCTGGGCCTGAATACTGATACGTCGTCGGGCCAGTGGGGCGGCGTCGTGCTTTCGGGCCGCGCGCAGATCACCGACTGCGACACCGGCACCGCGGGCACTGCGACCTGCAGCCGCCAGACCGAAGGCGCGGCCGATCCGGCGCTGTACGGAGGTGCCACCAACACCGATAACAGCGGCACCGTCAGCTTCGTCCAGATCCGTTATTCCGGCTTCATCCTGGGCGCCGACAAGGAGCTTCAGTCGCTCACCACCGAAGGCGTCGGCCACGGCACCAAGATCGACCATGTCATGAGCTTCAACAGCTCCGACGACGGCGCCGAATTCTTCGGCGGCCGGGTCAACATGAAATATTTCGCCTCGATCGGCGCCGAGGACGACAATCTCGACACCGACACCGGCGTGAAGGCGAACTTCCAATACGTCCTGGTCGTCCAGCGCAGCAATGTCGGCGACTCGATCATCGAAGCGGATTCCGACAATACCGCTGACGGCGACAATCCGCGCCAGAACACGATCGTGTCGAACATGACCGCGATCCACCGCATCTCGCAGTCCAACAACACCGCGATCCTGCTGCGCGGCGGCACCGATTACGGCCTGTACAACAGCGTCATCGTCGCACCGAATGCGGGCTCGTGCCTGGCGATCAGCCGCGCGCAGACGGCGTCGGCGACCGCCAACCCCGCGATCGACGAGCTCGGCGCGCCGGTCTTCCGCTCGGTCGTCATGCAGTGCGGCGCGACCAAATATAATGGCCGCAACACCGTGACCGACGCGCAGGTGGCGTCGATCTTCGGCTCGGGCACCAACAACAATAACGACGCCTTCACGCCGACGCTCACCGGCCTGTTCGTGAACGGGGCGAGCGAGACGGCCGTTCCGGCCTTCGACGTGACCGGTCTGAACGCCGATCCGCAGGTCACCGGCGGCTTCTTCTCGGCGGTCACCTATGTCGGCGCGTTCAAGGACGCGAACGACCAGTGGTACAAGGGCTGGGTGTGCAACAGCGCGACCGCCGATTTCGGCCTCGCCAACACCACGGGTCTCTGCACCGCGATCCCGACCACCTGAACGACTGAATGAGTGCGAGGGGCGGGGCGCGGCCTGACGGCGGCGCCTCGCCCCGATGCCAAGACAAGACATAGGGGCAATATCATCATGGCGAAGCCGCTCTCGTTCGCGAGCCTTCTGCTGATCTCGACCGCGTTCGTCGCGCCGGTCCACGCGCAGTCCGCGCCTGCGGAGCCCACCGCTCCCCAGGCAGTGCCGGCCGTCGCGGCGTCCGCCGATGCTACACCACCGGCCGACGCGGCGCAGGAAGCGCCGGACGTTTCCATTCCCGGCGGCGACGATATCGTCGTGCGCGGGCGCGCCTATGTCGATCCGTCGCGCGATACGGCGCAGGTGCTGACCGTGCTCAGCACTGCCGATATCGCCCGCACCGGCGAAGGCGATATCGCCGGCGCGCTAGGCCGCACCACCGGCCTGAGTGTGGTGGGAAACGGATTCGTCTACGTCCGGGGTCTCGGTGACCGCTATTCGCTCGCTCTGCTGAACGGATCGCCGCTGCCGAGCCCCGAGCCGCTCAAGCGTGTCGTGCCGCTGGACATTTTTCCGACCAACATGATCGCCTCGTCGCTCGTCCAGAAGAGCTATTCGGTGAATTTCCCGGGCGAGTTCGGCGGCGGCGTGATCAACCTCACCACCAAGTCGATCCCGACCGAAAGCTTCCTGATCGTGGGCGGCAGCATCGGCGCCGATTCCGAGACGACCGGCCTGCTCGGCTATACCTATTATGGCAGCAAGAGCGACTGGACAGGCTTCGACAATGGCCAGCGCGACCGCCCGCCGGCGCTTCGCGCCTATTTGGCCAGCGGCGCCCGCTTGTCCGAAGGCACGATCGATTCCCAGGCGATCGCCGAGCAACTGGTCAACGGCCGCAACGGTGTCGTGCAGCGCAACACCGATATCCCGTTCAATTTCGGCGCCTCGGTAAGCGGCGGCACGACGATGGAGCTTGGCAGCGAAGTCACCTTGGGCGTCATCGCCAGCTTCGGCTACAGCAACAAGTGGCGCACGCGCGACACCATTCAGCAGACGCCGGCGACCGCCGACCTGACCGAACTGGAAACCAATTTCCGCCGCGTCATCACCGACAACCGGGTCGTCGTGAACGGCTTGGTCGGTTACGGCCTTGAATTCGGCGAGAACAAGATCCGCTGGACCAATGTCTATATCCGCGACACGCTGAAGCAGACCCGGCTGGGCCAGGGCAGCCGCGTGACGACCAACCCGATCGCGACTTTCCTGCAGCAGGATACCGCTTGGTTCGAACGCCAGCTTGTCGACACGCAGATCGTCGGCGAGTTCAAGCCGATGGAGAATCTGAGCGTCGACGTGCGCGGCGGTTTCGCCAATTCGCAGCGCGAAGCCCCGAACGAGCTGAGCCTTGAATATTTTCGCAGCAACAACCCGGCCGACCCTTACGGCACATTCTTCATCAACCGGCTGAACAACGGCCAGCAGGGCGATGCGGAAATCAGCTTTTCGGATCTGAACGAGGATCTGTGGTCGGGCGGTCTCGATATCGGCTACCGCTTCTCGGATGCGCTGCGGCTCTCGGCCGGCTACGCCTATTCGAACACGAAGCGGATCACCGAGCGGCGCGATTTCAAGTTCCTGGCGCCCGGCGGCGGCCTGCCGCAAGCACCGGCCCTGCTGCGCCCCGATCTGTTGCTGTCGCACGCGCCGATCCGCTTTTACGGCATCACGCTGATCGACATCAACGAAGGCAATCCCGTGCTCGACGCCCGGCTGAAGAACCATGCCGGTTATCTCCAGGCGGACATCAAGCTCACGCCCGAAGTCAGCCTGAATGCCGGCGTGCGCTACGAAACGGCGAAGCAGACCGTCACCCCGGTCAAGGTGTTCATCAATCCGGGCTCGGCCCAGGCGGCGACCAACCTGGACAACGACTATTGGCTACCGGCGGCGACGCTCACCTATCAG
>JAFEEY010000021.1:0-3388 GCA_018240865.1 Pseudomonadota bacterium
GACATTGACCTGGGCCTCGTTGGTCGAGGCGCCCAGATGTGGCGTCGAGATGAAGCCGGGCGTGTTGAACAGCGGCGATTCCTTCGCCGGCTCCTCCACGAAGACATCCAAGGCCGCGCCCGCGACCTGACCCGACTCCAGCGCCGCCTTTAGCGCCGCTTCGTCGATCAGGCCGCCGCGCGCGCAGTTGATGATGCGCACGCCTTTCTTCGTCTTGGCGAGATTCTCGGCCGAGAGGATGTTGCGGGTCTGGTCGGTCAGCGGCGTGTGGAGGGTGATGAAGTCGGCGCGGGCAAGCAGTTCGTCGAGCGTCGCTTTCTCGACGCCCAACTCGCGCGCGCGTTCGGCCGAGAGGAAAGGATCGAAGGCGACGACTTTCATCTTGAGACCGATCGCGCGGTCGGCGACGATCGAGCCGATATTGCCGGCGCCGATCAGGCCCAGCGTCTTGCCAGTCAGCTCGACGCCCATGAAACGGTTCTTCTCCCATTTGCCGGCCTGTGTGGAGCGGTCGGCCTCCGGAATGTCGCGCGCGAGCGCGAACATCAGCGCGATCGCGTGCTCGGCCGTGGTGATCGAATTGCCGAACGGCGTGTTCATGACGACGACGCCCTTGGCCGAAGCGGCGGGGATATCGACATTGTCGACGCCGATGCCGGCGCGGCCGACGACTTTCAGATTGGTCGCGGCCGCCAGCACGTCGCGCCCGACCTTGGTGGCGGAACGGATGGCGAGGCCATCATAATCGCCGATGATGGCGATCAGCTCTTCCTTGGAGAGGCCGGTCTTTTCGTGGACCTCGACCCCGCGATCGCGAAAGATCTGTGCGGCGCGCGGGTCCATTTTGTCTGAGATGAGGACTTTGGGCATTTTTGTTCCTTTCGAACCCTCTCCCCACCGGGGAGAGGGTGGTCGAGTGAAGCGAGACCGGGAGAGGGGTTGTGTCTTGAAACTCTGCCCCTCTCCCTGGCTGCTGCGCAGCCGTCCCTCTCCCCGGTGGGGAGAGGGTTGAGATCATGAGCGGATGCTGTGCCAGGCCCAGTCGAGCCACGGACCCAGCGCTTCGATATCGGCGGTGTCGACGGTCGCGCCGCACCAGATGCGCAGGCCCGGCGGGGCATCGCGATAGCCGGCGATGTCGTAGGCGACATCCTCGGCCTCCAGCAGCCCAGCCAGTTTCTTGACGAGGGCGAGTTGCGCCGCCTCGTCCGCGCCGGCGACCGCCGCATCGGCGAATTTCAGGCAGACGCTCGTGTTCGACCGGATCGCCGGATCGGCGACGAGATGGTCGAGCCAGAGCAGGCTTTCGACGATCGCGTTCACGGCCGCCGCATTGGCGTCGGCGCGCTCGATCAGGCCCTCGAGGCCGCCTAGCCCCTTCGCCCATTCCAGCGCGAAGATATAATCCTCGATCACCAGCATCGACGGCGTGTTGATCGTTTCGCCCTGAAAAATGCCTTCGATCAGCTTGCCGCTCTTCGTCATGCGGAAGATTTTTGGCAGCGGCCAGGCAGGGCTGTAGCTTTCGAGGCGCTCCACCGCGCGCGGGCTGAGGATCAGCACGCCGTGCCCGCCCTCGCCGCCCAGCACTTTCTGGAAGGAGAAGGTGGTGACGTCCAATTTGTCCCAAGGGAGCGGCGTCGCGAAGGCGGCGCTGGTCGAATCGGCGAAGGTCAGGCCTTCGCGATCGTCCGGAATCCAGTCGCCATTGGGCACGCGCGCGCCGGAGGTCGTGCCGTTCCAGGTGAAGATCACGTCGTTCGCGAAATCGACCGCGCCGAGATCGGGCAGCTGGCCATAGGGCGCTTTCAGCACCGCCGGATCGAGTTTCAGCTGCTTGACCGCATCGGTGACCCAACCGTCACCGAAGCTTTCCCAGGCGAGGAGAGTGACCGGACGCGCGCCCAGCATCGACCACATCGCCATTTCAACAGCGCCTGTGTCGGATGCCGGCACGATGCCGATGCGGTGCGTGGCCGGCACCTGCAAAATCTCGCGGGTCAGCTCGATCGCATATTGCAGCCGGCTTTTGCCGAGCTTCGAGCGGTGCGAGCGGCCGAGCGCGCCGTGCGGCAAGCGATCGAGCGACCAGCCCGGCGGCTTGGCGCAGGGGCCGGAGGAAAACCAGGGGCGTGCGGGTTTGCTGGCAGGGCGGTCCGGACGCAAATCGGGCGTCGGGGCAGTATCGGTCGCAGTCATGTATCTCTCCTCGCAGAGAGCGCGCGCCGCGTTGGGACGGCGTGGCCCGCCGGCGGCAATAAAGGCGCGGCCGCGAATGTCAAACGGCTTCACCCTGTCCCAGGACGGGACGGAGCCGCGGCAAATATTGGGAAATGCAATGTTTGGAATTGCTGCCTCGGAAAGCGAAATCTGCTAAGGAATTATTAAGATAAAAAAGCGGTCGTTGAGTCGAACTTCGATTTCGGGGGCTAACATTATGAAAACTCTTGCATTGAGTGCCGGCGCAGCTTTTGCGGCCGCTTTGGTTGCCGGCCCAGCCGCCGCATCCACTGTTGTCACCACTGCTTGCACCAGCGTGGCGTCCGCATCGGGCTGCCTGTTCGATGGCAACATCAACAGCAACCCTAATGCTGGCAACGTCAACAGCTATAAGAATGCGGAAGCGGCTTATAACGCGGTTCGCGATCCGAATATCTTGCTGACGTACATAACCGACACCGATGATGCCAATTTCGGTACTTTCGGGTCTTTTACAGGCGCGGGAACCGCATCAGGCACATGGTCACTTCCGGGTTTCCTGGTCAGCTTTGTCGCGGTGAAGGCGAGCGATCAGTTCGTATTGTACCAGATCACGCCGGCTTCGTCGGGCACCTGGAATACGTCGAACATCCCGTTCAAAAACAACCCGCACGCGATCTCGCACCTCGTTTTCTTCGGTACCCGTGGAACCGCCGTTCCGGAACCGGCAAGCTGGGCAATGATGCTCGGCGGCTTCGGCCTGCTCGGTGCGGTCACGCGACGGCGCCAGCGTGTGACGGTTACTTACGCCTGATCCGGCGACCGTGAGCCACAACAAAGGGGCGCTGCGGTGCCCCTTTTTTGTCGCGGAAAATGCATTCTGTGTCGATCCGGGACAGTGAAGCGACGGGATGGCATTAAGACTGAATCCATCTGACGATCCGGCCGTTTTCTGCTAAAGGCTGCGTTAACGGCGAACGCGCCGGCGTGTAGAGAGTTTATTTTTGGGGGTTTGTTGCATGAAGTCAGTGCGTTTCGGTATCGCTTCCGCTGCGTTGTGCGCGGCCATCGCTGCCGGCACTCCGGCTGGCGCCGTCACGGTTCTGAATAACACGGCACAGATTGGCGCGGCGGATCTCAACCAGAGCTTCACTGTCAACACCGACGGCTCGACCGCCAATTCCGACGG
>JAFEEY010000021.1:3409-56567 GCA_018240865.1 Pseudomonadota bacterium
GGCACCAAGTTCGTCTTCGACTATACGATCACGAACCAGTCGATCGCCCCCGCGGCGTCTTCGCGCCTCGGCCAGTTCGGTTTCGATATTTCAGGAACCCCGGGGAGCGGTCTGACCGTCTCGAATGAGGCAGGCAATTATTTCTCGCTGACGGGCAGCGGCAATTTCAATGGCCTGGGCAATCGCGAAATATGCCTGACGTCAGGCAATAATTGCAGCGGTGCCGGCAATACGGGCATTCTTTCCGGCGTGGCGAACTCGAAGGTGGGCAAGCTGATCCTCACCTACGCCAACGCGACCCAGACCGTCACGTTCAGCAATTTCGCCACGCGCTGGCAGGCCGGCCAGAACGGCGCCTCGGCCAGCGGTGGCGGCACGATCGTGACCGCAGTGCCGGAACCGGCGACCTGGGCGATGATGATCGCGGGCTTCGGTCTGGCCGGCGCGGCGATCCGCCGCCGTCGCACGGCGAACGTCACCTACGCCTGATCATATTCCGGGATTCAGGGGGAAGGGCGCCTGCGGGCGCCCTTTTCGTTGACGCCTCTTCCCTTCGATACGCAAGCGATGCTCCCCGGCGAAGGCCGGGGCCCAGGCGCTTGCGATGAAGGAATGGGCCCCGGCCTTCGCCGGGGAACTCATCTCTTGAAGGCGGCTCGAACCTCTCTGCCGCTGTAGGGTGGCGATTCGACTCGTCTGCAGCACATCTGGTCGCCGTGCGGATTCTCGCGTGACCGGGTTTGAGGCACTTTCCGCCGATGGGGCGGGAGCGGGCATTTTTCGCGGTCCTTGGACTGGCCATGGCGCTGGCCGCCTGTGCGGGCGGCAATGACCGGCGTGCGGCGCCGCCCGCACCCTCGACCCGGACGACGCTCGACTCGCCGGAAGTCCGCGTCTGCCTTGCCAATCTCGGCCAGCTGGCGCGCTTCCAGACGCTGCCGGACCGCGATTATGGCGGCGGCTGCTACACATTCGGCAGCGTGAAGCTGAGCGAAGCGGGCGTGCCGGTCTCCAACCTCGGCGCGATGAGTTGTTCGCTCGCCGCGACTTTCACCGCGTGGGTGCGCAACGGCGTGATGCCGGCCGCGCGGCTGTATCTCGGCACGGAGCTGGTGAAGGTCGAGACGTTCGGCAGCTATTCCTGTCGTAACATCAACGGCAAGCTGGCGGGCAAGCTCTCCGAGCATGCTTCGGCCAATGCGGTGGACGTCAGCGGCTTCACGCTGGCGGACGGCCGGCGGATCACGATCAAGAATGACTGGGCCAATCCCGATCCGGGCGTGCGCAGCTTTCTCGCCGCGATCCACACTTCGGCCTGCCGCCGGTTCAAGACCGTGCTAAGCCCGGAGTACAACGCACTGCATGCCGATCACTTCCATCTCGACATGGGACGCGGGCCCTATTGCCGGTGATTGCGGCGCCGTTCCGGAAGGCCTAAGCCAAGCCGCTTATGACAGATACCAGAGTGCCCTCGCGCGTTTTTCCGCGCGCGCATGAAGAGGCCGAAGCGGCTCGCAACCTCCTCCAGACCCCGCAGACGATGGACCCGGCCTACCGGCTGGCGTTCCAGGACACGGATTTCCTGCTGCGCGAGGATCTGCGCCCTGTCCGGTTCCAGCTGGAGCTTCTGAAGCCGGAGCTGTTGCTGGACGAAGCGAAGATCGCCTCCACCTTCGTGTTCTACGGATCGGCGCGTATCCCGGAGCCTTCGAAAGCCGATGTGCTGCGCGAAGCGGCGACGGACGATTACAGCAAGCTGGTCGCCGAGCGCGTCATCGCCAAGGCCAAATATTATGACGTGGCGCGCGAGCTGGCCCGGCTGGCCAGCCAATGCCCGCGCGATCTGGAGGGCAGGCGCCAGTTCGTGGTCTGCTCAGGCGGCGGCCCGTCGATCATGGAAGCGGCCAATCGCGGCGCCGTCGATGTCGGCCAGGAAACGATCGGGCTCAACATCGTGCTGCCGCACGAACAGACGCCTAATGCCTATGTGACGCCAAGCCTCAGTTTCCAGTTCCACTATTTCGCCTTGCGGAAGATGCACTTCCTGCTGCGCGCACGGGCGGTGGCGGTGTTCCCGGGCGGCTTCGGCACGTTCGACGAGACGTTCGAGCTTTTGACGCTCATCCAGACCGGTAAAGTGAAGCCGATCCCGGTGCTGATGTATGGCCGCGAATTCTGGGAACGGGTCGTCAATTTCGAGGCGCTCGCCGAGGAAGGCGTGATTAGCCGGAAGGATCTGAACCTCTTCCATTTTGTCGAGACCGCCCAGGAAGGCTGGGACTATGTCCGCAAATGGTGGCGTGACCGGCCGCTGGCCGACAGCTTGGGCGGCTGATCGTCGCGCTGGACCGCGCCGCTATCGCCGGCGTCGCGCGCCTCGGCCGATCGGTCGTGCGGCGTCGGGGCACCTGACGGGCTGGGGCTCGGCAAAGGCGACGGCGTGACCTGCGGTGTCCGCGACCGGCGTGGATAAGGCGACATTGTCGGGGTGGGCATCGGCGCCGGCGATAAGGTCGGCGACGCGCTTGGCGTCGGCGTTGGGGACATTGGCGGAGGCTTTAGCGGTTTCGGTCCCGACGGGTCAGGCATCGGCTGCGGGGCCTGGAACGCCGCCAGCACCAGGGCGGCCGACGAAATGTACAGGATACGGCGCATGTCTCTCTCCTTTGCGGGGAGACAAGCGAAAGGCGCGCGAGTCGGGTTCCGCCTAAGCGTTCAGCCGCATTGCGCGCGGTGGAGCAATTTCTGATCAGCGAGCACCAGCGCCATCATCGCTTCGACCACCGGCACGCCGCGGATGCCGACGCAGGGATCGTGCCGGCCTCTGGTCATGATCTCGGCCGCTTCGCCGGCGCGCGTGACCGTCTCGACCGGGGTCAGGATGGAGCTGGTCGGCTTGAAGGCGACACGGATGCGCACCGGCTGCCCAGTCGAAATGCCGCCCGCGATCCCGCCGGCATGATTGCTCAGAAAATAGGGACTGTCCCTATTTTCGGAAGGGCGCATCGGATCGGCATTGTCTTCGCCGCGCAGGCGGGCGGCGGCGAAACCGTCGCCGATCTCGACGCCCTTCACGGCATTGATCGACATCATCGCGGCGGCGAGTTCGGAATCGAGCTTGGCGTAGAGCGGCGCGCCCCAGCCGGCCGGAACGCCGGTCGCTTCGCATTCGGCCACGGCGCCCAGCGACGAGCCGGCCTTGCGGGCGGCGTCGATCAGGCCTTCCCAGCGCGTGGCCGCCTCGGCATCGGGGCAGAAAAACGGATTGGCTTCGATCTGCCCGGCATCGAAAGCGCCGATCGCGTCGCCGCCCACTTCGCTCACCCAGGCGCGGATCGACACGCCCGGGATCACCAGCCGCGCCACCGCACCCGCCGCGACACGCGACGCCGTCTCGCGCGCCGAGGACCGCCCGCCGCCGCGATAGTCGCGAAATCCGTATTTGGCGTCATAGGCATAATCGGCATGGCCGGGGCGATAGGCCTGGGCGACCTCCGAATAATCCTTCGAACGCTGATCGACATTCTCGATCATCAGGCTGATCGGCGTGCCCGTCGTCCGCCCCTCGAACACGCCGGAGAGGATGCGGACCTGATCCGGCTCCTGCCGCTGGGTGGTGAAGCGCGACTGGCCCGGCCGGCGCTTGTCGAGCCAAGGCTGGATATCGGCTTCGGACAGCGCCAGGCCCGGCGGGCAGCCATCGACCAGCGCGCCGATCGCGGGCCCGTGGCTTTCCCCCCAGGTCGAAAAGCGGAAAACGCGGCCGAAACTGTTCCAGCTCATCTCCGAATCCCAAACAGGCGGTCGCTCGCCCGCCTCGCGATGGCGCGCTGGCGATGCCGGGAACGCTCCAGCCAAAACAAAAAAACAATGCCTATCAACAGCCCGGCCCAGAAGAGGTCCGGCGACCCGGCCAAAACCGACAGGGAGATGGCAGCTATGAGCACGAGCAGGACAAGACCCACGCTGCGCAGGATCGGGAAAACGACACCGACGCGCAGGTTGCGGACAGGATCATTCAACTGAGTCATTTCATATTCGTCGGGACCGTCGTCCCAATCGCTTCCGCCGGCGCTCATGCCAGCGCGATGTCCGGGGCGTCTTTCTGCTTCATGCCGACGAGATGGTAGCCGGCGTCGACATGGTGGGTCTCGCCGGTCACGCCTGCCGCCAGGTCGCTTAGCAGGTAGAGCGCGGCGCCGCCGACATCCTCGATCGTGACGTTACGGCGCAAAGGAGCGTTCAGCTCGTTCCATTTGAGGATGTAGCGGAAATCGCCGATGCCCGAAGCGGCCAGCGTCTTGATCGGGCCAGCCGAGATCGCGTTCACGCGAACGCCGTCGGGGCCGAGATCGTTCGCCAGATATTTGACGCTTGTTTCCAGCGCCGATTTGGCGACGCCCATCACATTGTAATGGGGCACGACTTTTTCGGCGCCATAATAGGACAGCGTCAGCAGCGACCCGCCCGGCTGCATCATCGCCGCGGCGCGCTGGGCGACAGCGGTAAACGAATAGACGCTGATGTTCATCGTCATCAGGAAATCGTCGAGGCCGATATCGCAATAGCGGCCGCGCAGCGTTTCCTTGTTGGTGTAGCCGATCGCGTGGACGACGAAGTCGATCGCCGGCCAGCGCTCGCCCAGCTCAGCGAAAGTGCGGTCCAGCGCGGCCATGTCCGACACGTCGCAGTCGATCAGGAAATCGGAGCCGACCTGCTCGGCCAATGGGCGCACGCGCTTCTCGAGAGCTTCGCCCTGATAGCTGAACGCGAGCTCCGCCCCGGCCTCGTGGAGTTTCTGCGAAATGCCCCAGGCCAGCGAGCGATCGTTGGCGAGGCCCATGATCAGGCCCCGTTTGCCTTTCATCAAATCGGTCACGTCGTCCCTTTCTCCGGACCCGTTTCGGGCTCCTTTAGCGCGCTCCTGGGAACTTCCGCCAGTGCGGCGTTGAGATGCGCGCCAAAGACGACGCCCAACCCCAGCGTGAAGAAATAAATGAGCACGATCATCACGCCGGCGAGGCTGCCGTAAGTGAGATCGTAATTGCCGACCAGCGTCAGCACGGACGGCATCAGCGATGTTACCGCCAGCCACCAGACGGCGATGAACAAGGGGCCGGGCCATTTCCGGCAATGACGGCCGCGATAGCGCCTTGGCGTCATCACGTAGAAGAGAAGGTAGAAGGCGCCAAAAATGAAAAGGCCGGGCACCAGCCGCGAAGCGCCGATCGCCAGTGGCAGGGAACTGCTCGCCCCCGGCACCAACCGGACGATGAATTGTTCGAGGCCGGCCAGCACCGCCTGCAGTAGAAACGAGACCAGCACGAGCAGAACCGATCCCAGCGTGATCGCCGTATAGCGCAGCCGTGCCATCCAGAAGGTCGATTGCGAACGCACGCCAAAGGCGCGGTACAGAATGTCCTTCAGTGTCGCGACAAAACCGCTGGTACTCCAGATGCCGGCCAGCGCTCCCAGCCAAAGCAAGTGCGTCTCCCGTGCCAGCAACACATCGCGGATCGGCTTTTCCAGCACGTCCGCGACTTCCGGCGGCACTTGCAGAAGGAACTGGCGCAAAGCCTCCAGCGTCGCGGCGTCGCGGCCCGCCGACTGGGCGATGGCGGCAACGACGATGAAGAAGGGAAACAGCGTCAGCAGCGTCAGATAGGCAAGATTGCCGGCGTGGATGAAGCCGTCGTTCCAAATCCCTTCCAGGCATCGGGCGAGCACTTTGCGGATGCGCGATCGGGGCCCCAGCTTCCTGAGTGTGTCGTCGATGCGCTTGTGCGCGTCGATCAGCCGCCGTCTGCGCGCCTCCGGGGTCTGCGGCGCAGGCGCTTCGGGCCGATCGACTTCCAGCGGTTGATCGACACTGTCCACGAAGGGCTAGACGCCCAGAGCCGCGCGCGGGTTGCGCGTGCCCCCCGCCCAATCCTTCACGAATTCGCGCAGCGCTTCGTCGTCGGGCACATCGACCATCAGGGTGACGAGCTGGTCGCCGCGCGCGCCGCCTTTTTTGTGGAAGCCCTTGCCCTTCAGGCGCAGCGTTCGGCCCGAGGAGGAGCCCGCAGGCACATTCAGCATCACCGCGCCGTCGACGGTCGGTGCCTTGACCTTGCCGCCCTCGACCGCTTCCTTGAGCGTAACGGGCAGATCGAGCAGCACATTGTCGCCATCGCGCCTGAAGAAACGGTGCGGTTCCACCTCGACAGTGACGAGCGCGTCGCCGGCGCCGCCCGGGCCTTGCTCGCCCTTGCCGGCAAGGCGCATCTGGGTGCCGGTCTCGACGCCTGCCGCGAGCTTCAGGTCGATCGTCTTGCCGTCGGCGAGGGTGATGCGCTGGGGCTTCAGCGCGGCGGCATCCTCGAACGGCACACGCAGGCGATAAGCAATGTCGGCACCCTTTGGGGGCGGCGCGGAACGGCGGCCGAAGCCGGAGGTGAAGCCACCGCCGCCGCTGCTGCCGCCACGGCCGAACAGGCCCTCGAAAATGTCGCCGAAATCGCCGCCTTCGCTGCCGAAATCGAAGCCGCTAGAGCTGCTGCGGAAACCGCCGCCGCCGCCCGGCCCGCCCCGGCCCGCGCCGAAGCCGAACGGCGCTGTCGGGTTGCCATCCGCGTCGATCTCCCCACGGTCGAACTTCGCGCGCTTGTCCTTGTCGTTCAGCAGATCATAGGCGGCCGTCACCTGGCTGAATTTCTCGGCGGCCTTCGGATTGTCCTTGTTGCGGTCCGGGTGCAGCTCTTTCGCGAGCTTGCGATAGGCCTTTTTGATATCGGCCTCGCTTGCGCCGCGCGCGACGCCAAGCATGGAATAGGGGTCGGCGGCCACGAAAATTCCTGCGCTGTCCTGTCCAGATGACACATAGCCGAATGTTGCATTTCGGCAACACCCATTTGGGATGAACTGCCGCAAAGAAAAGGGGGTATCCGCCGATCTGCCTGCGGCTTCGGTTCGTGGGCTGTCCGAAAACGGAACAGATTCATTTCGCTTTCGTCGATTCACCCCTTGATAACCATTGTTACGAGCGTAGCCTCCTCCACTTGGCTGCTGGGGTGAGCAGCCGAGTCTTGAAGGGGAAAACCATGTCAAAGCTTAGCTTGCGCGTTCTCGCGACCAGTGCCGTTGCGCTGGCGTTCGCCTCTCCGGCCCTCGCCGGCGGCGGCACGATCACCGGAACCTGGAACGGCATGAACTGGACGGCGGCGTCGCGTGTCGTCGGCCAGACCTCGACCGCCACGCTCGCCGGCGGCGGCAACCCGATCTATTTCGCGTCGATGCCGCAGAAGAGTGGTGTCGTCTCCCTGATCATGGAATATCAGAACGGAGACGCCTTCATCTGCTCAGGCTCGCTCTTGTCGGATCGCAAATCCGTGCTCACCGCCGGCCATTGCGTGAGCGGCGGCACCGAAGGCGGCGGCACGGCCAATCTCAAGTCGGTCACGGCCTATTTCTATGGCGGTTCGAACCCCGGCCAGCCCGGCAACGTCTATAATCCGGATCTGGTGGTGCCGTTCAATGCCGCCTCGACCGCGATCACATCGAACGGCGTGAACGTGAATCCGCTCTATACCGGCCAGGTCATCGATCAGAACGACATCGCGGTCGTCAAGCTGTCGAGCGAAGCGCCGGTCTGGGCCCAGGCCTATGAGATCGACTATTCGGGCGGGCTCGAAGGCAAGAATTTCACGTTCGACGGCTACGGCGCGCGGTCCGATACTGGCGGCGCTGTCGGCGCCAACCTGGGCACCGGCCGGCTGCGCGAAGGCGATAACCGTTACGACTTCCGCCTTGGCGACAGCGATTTCGGCGGCGTGTTCACCACCCCGGGCTTCTTCGGACCCGGCTCGAACGCGGCCAAGGATTTCTCCTATGTCTCCGATTTCGATAATGGCCTGGCCGCCAACGACGCATCGTGTGTGATCGCGGTAGAAGGCTTCGGGCTCGCGGCGTCGAGCAAATATTGCAATCTCGGCCGCGGGGCGCGTGAAGCCAGCACCGCCGGCGGCGATTCCGGCGGCCCGCAGTTCGGTGCCGATGGCCGCTTGCTGTCGGTCACATCCTACGGCCTGACCTTCGGATCGGATTTCGGCGATTTCGACGATGATCTGAACAGCAGTTGGGGCGAACTGAACGGCTTCGTGCCGCTGTGGATTCACCGTGACTTCATCACCGGCGCGGTGCCCGAGCCGCAGACCTGGGCGATGATGCTGCTGGGCTTCGGCATGCTTGGTGCAGGCATCCGTGTCCGCGCCCGCAAGATCGCGCTCGCCTGAACCGATCGACGCTGACGAAGGAAAGGCCCGTCCCGCTTCGGCGGAGCGGGCCTTTTCCTTGCCTCAGGCGGCGGCGCGCATGCCCGGCTGCGCGAACAAGGCGAGCAGCCAGTCGCGAAATACCCGGACTGCGCGATTCTCCAGCGCGCGGGGACGGCAGGCGAACCAATAGCTGTACGGGCTTTCGACCTCGACATCGAACATCCGCACCAGCCGCTCGTCATGCGCGTTCAGCAAATGACTTTCGTGCATGAAAGCCACGCCCAGACCCTGCGCGGCGGCATCCAGCATCAACTGGCCGGAATCGAAATGATCGACCGCGGCCGGCGTCAACCCGTCAAGGCCCAGCGCGAGCCGGAACGCCTCGAAGGTTTCCGGCATGTCGCGGTGAAGAAAGACGGTGGTGCGCGCCAGATCCTCGGGTCGCTTGATCGCACCCAGTCCCCGCGTCAGCGTTTTCGCGCCGATCGCCAGAACCCGGTTGCGGTCGAGCCGGTGCGCCTCGAGCGCGGGGTCGATGTCACGGGCAAGCACGATCGCTGCGTCAAGGCCGTCTCCAAGGCGTGCAAGCGCATGGCCGCCGGTGTCGATGTCCAGGTGCAGTTCCGGATGACGCTCACGCAAACTTCCCAGATGCGGAAAGATCTGTTGCGAGGCGAACAGCGGCAGCACACCCAGCCGCAGACGCCAGACGCTCCCTTCGGTCATGATCGTTTCGATGGCGTCGGTCAGGCCAGTCAGAGGCGGCGAGACCGCTTCCAGCAACCGCTCGCCGTCCGCGTTCAGCCGCATCGCGCCCGGCGCGCGGTCGAACAGGGCGCGGCCGATGAATCGCTCCAGCGCCTGGATGCGGCGACTGAGCGCGGGCGCAGAAAGGGCAAGCTCCTCGGCCGCGGCCTTGGCCGAGCCCAGGCGGGCGACCTGCACAAAGGCCTCTATGGCCGTCAGCGGGGGTAAGCGACGCACGGTTTCAAGCTCCTCTTGTGCGCTGCAGCAGCCTCTGGCGGGCCTGAATCGCGCACAATCCTCAACTGTCTTATGCAGGAGCAGTTGCGTTTCATGCAACAACCTTTTTGCTCTTCGCACTTGCAGCATAAGCCGTTGCGCTGCACATAGAGCGGGCCTTTCAGGCATCCTCTCCTAAAAACTTTCCAAGGCCGCTCCTTCGGGGGCGGCCTCTTTTTTTGTTGCCGCCCTCGCAACGATCCGGTGCGCCCCCTAGTTAAGCTCTGCACTGACGGAGAAGGACGCGATGGCGGACAGCGAAGACCAATCGAGGCGCGTGCAGGTGGCGAACGCCCGGCCGGAGGACAGCGGCCGCGGGCTGGCGCGCATTCCGCGCACGATCATGTCGGCGCTGGGCCTGCAGGAAGGCGATGTGGTCGAGATCATCGGCAAGCGAGCGACGCCTGCGCGCGCAGTGCTGCCCTATGCCGAGGATGAAGGGCTGGAGATCATCCGGCTCGACGGCCTGCAGCGCGCCAATGCCGGTGTCGGTTCCGGCGATATGGTCGAACTGCGCAAGGCCGAATCGCGGCCCGCCACGCGGGTCGTGTTCGCGCCGGCCCAGGAGAATCTGCGGCTTCAGGGCTCGTCCGAAGCGCTCAAGCGGACCTTCTATGGCCGCCCGCTGACCGCCGGCGACATTGTCGCGACCGCAGGCCAGCAGCGCGTCGCGCAGGGCGACATGCCGCCGGAGCTGCGACGGATGCTCGCCGCGCCGGCCTATGCGCTGCAGGAAATCCGTCTCGCGGTCGTGTCGTCCACGCCCAAGGGTGTCGTGCATATCGACGAGAATACCGAAGTCGAGCTGCGGCCCGAATATCAGGCGCCGCAGAACCGGCGCGCTGACGTCACATACGACGATATCGGCGGCCTCGCGGGCGCGATCGACCAGCTCCGCGAAATGGTCGAGCTTCCCTTGCGCTATCCGGAATTGTTCCAGCGCCTGGGCGTCGATCCGCCAAAAGGCGTGCTGCTGCACGGCCCGCCCGGCACCGGCAAGACGCGCCTTGCCCGCGCGGTCACCAATGAAAGCGACGCCGAATTCTTCCTCATCAACGGTCCCGAGATCATGGGCTCCGCCTATGGGGAGAGCGAGAAAGCACTGCGCGACATTTTCGAGCAGGCCACCCAGAACGCGCCGTCGATCATTTTCATCGACGAGATCGATTCGATCGCGCCCAAACGCGGCCAGGTGACGGGCGAGGCGGAAAAGCGCCTCGTCGCCCAGCTGCTGACGCTGATGGACGGGCTGGAGCCGCGCGCGAACCTGATGGTGATCGCGGCGACCAACCGGCCCGAAGCGATCGATGAAGCACTGCGGCGTCCCGGCCGGTTCGATCGTGAGATCGTGATCGGCGTGCCCGATGAGCGCGGCCGCCGGGAGATTCTCGGCATTCACACGCGCGGCATGCCGCTCGATCCGGGCGTCGATCTGGATGAGCTGGCGCGCACCACCTACGGCTTTGTCGGGGCCGATCTCGGCGCGCTCGCTCGCGAGGCGGCGATCGAGGCGGTGCGCCGGATCATGCCAAAGCTGAACCTTGAAGAGCGCACGATCCCGCCCGAGGTGCTCGACACTTTGTCGGTCACGCGCGAAGACTTTATCGAGGCGCTGAAGCGCGTCCAGCCATCCGCCATGCGCGAAGTGATGGTGCAGAAGCCGAATGTTCGCTGGGACGATGTCGGCGGGCTCGACGATGCGCGCGAGCGGTTGCGTGAAGGCGTCGAGCTGCCGCTGAAAAACCCCGATGCGTTCCGGCGGCTGGGTATCCGCCCGGCCAAGGGTTTTCTGCTCTATGGTCCGCCCGGCACGGGCAAAACCCTGCTGGCGAAAGCGGTCGCGCGCGAGGCGGAGGCGAATTTCATCGCCACCAAATCCTCCGACCTTCTGAGCAAATGGTATGGCGAGAGCGAGCAGCAGATCGCCCGCCTGTTTGCCCGGGCGCGGCAGGTGGCGCCGACGGTCATCTTCTTCGACGAACTGGACAGCCTGGTTCCGGCGCGCGGCGGCGGGCTTGGCGAGCCGCAGGTGACGGAGCGCGTGGTCAACACCATCCTCGCCGAAATGGACGGGCTGGAGGAGCTGCAATCGGTCGTGGTGATCGGAGCGACCAACCGGCCCAATCTGATCGACCCGGCGCTACTCAGGCCCGGACGGTTCGACGAGCTGGTCTATGTCTCCGTGCCCGACGAGGCCGGGCGCAAGCGCATTCTCGAGGTGCATACGGCGAAGATGCCGCTGGCGAACGATGTCGATCTTGCCTCGATCGCTGCGCGAACCGATCGCTTCACTGGCGCCGATCTGGAAGATCTGGTGCGTCGCGCCGGCCTGGCGGCCTTACGCGAAGGGCTGGCCGGCGGCGGTGCAGGCCAGACCGTGTCGATGGCGCATTTCGAAAAGGCGCTGGAGGAAACGCGCGCCTCCGTCACGCCGGAAATGGAACGCGAATATGAAATGATCGCTGCCCATATCAAGCAGGATGCGCTGGCACTGCAGCCGATCGGCTTTGTCGGACCCGGCATGCTGACACCGCGAGGGCCGAAGGGGACGGACTAAGTCCGTCCCCCGAGATATTGTCAGACGCCGCGGCGGCCGACGAAAAGCTGGTACAGACCGACGATGATCGCGAGCACGAGCAGGATGTGGATAATCCCGCCGGCGACGTGGAACGCGAAGAATCCGAGCAGCCATAGGACCAGCAGGATGACAGCGATTGTCCAAAGCATGTTTTCTCTCCAAGTCAGCCGCACGGCGCGGCGACGAGGGCGATAACGCGCTCGAAACGATCGTCGTTCCTGAGAAATCAGATGCCGGTCAGCAGCATGTCCAGCGCGGCCATGATCTCATCCTGCGACTCGGCGAGCGAGCCAATGCGCATCCCGAGCTCCCGCGTGGGCAGGGCCGTCAGGAGATGGGTCGCCAGCACGAGTTGCCGGCCTTCGACCGTCAGGACCGGGTGAAGACGGCTGAGACCTGATGGAACCTGATTTCGCGGCAGGAGAGGCGCAACGACTCTCGTGCTCAAATGGCCCAGCGTGTTTGCCTGGCAATCGAGCAGATAGGTTTCTCCGGCCCGGTGATAATCGAACCTAGCCATCAGAACATGCGATATTTGGCGAGCGGCAGGCCATGCTCCTCGACCCAGGCGTTCCAGCCCTGAATCGCTTCCCAATTTTCTTCGATCCATTGCTGTTCGCGCACCTTGCGGACTTCGTCGGCAAGGCCGGTCTCGCAGGCGCGGGAAACGCTGATGCCGAGTTCGCGGGCCTGCTCAACGAGATCGGCCGGCAGCGAGACGTTGGTTGCGCGGCGGGGTGAAGAAACGCGATCATGCCTCATGCGCACAAGATATGCGCATGAGGCATTCGCCGCAACTCAGTTCGTGCCCTGCTCCCGCCGGGCACCCGGCGCCGCGGGCGGCGTCGACGACCGGGCGTCGGACAAGGTGTCGCGATACCAGGCCGACAGATCGGCGTGCATGTGCGCCAGCTCTTCCGGGTTCAGATAGACCATGTGGCCGGACTGGTAATATTTGAACGCCACATTGTTCCGAAGCGACGGCTCCAGCAGCATATGGCTCACGTCGAATTCGGTGCCGTAGAACGGCGTCGCCATGTCGTAATAGCCGTTCAGGAACAGCACTTTCAGATACGGATTGGTCCGCATCGTGTTGGCGAGGTCGACCGCGGTGTTGGGCGTGTTCTGCGCGAAATTGCTGCCGGGTGCCTTGTGCTTCCAGTCCCAATCGAAATTGGCGCCCGGCTGCCGCGCCGAGATGTTGTACGGCATCTCGGTTTTATAGCCGAGAGTCTTCTTCGCATAGTCCATGAAGCTCGCGACATAGGCGCCCGAGATGGCGGTTGAGGCGGGATCGTCGCTCGGCCGGTCGGCATTCGCGTCGCCGGCGATCAGCGTGTAGCGCGAATCGAGGCGGCCGACCGAAAGGCGGCGGTCGCGCAGCAGCTCGGTCTGGAAATGGCCGAGATCCACGCGGAGATTGGCGCGCAGGATATAGTCCGGGCTGATGCCGATATAGGCCGACATCTGCTCGGCGATCGCGCGCGCTTCTTCAGGCGCGATGGTCGAACCCTTGGCCAGCGCCGCGGCATAGGGCCCGCTGGTGAAGGCGCGCACTTGCTGGAGGAAGCTCTCCAGATCGGCCGGCCGGTTCTGGATGCGGTTGTGATACCAGGCGGTCGCCGCATAGCCGGGGAAAAGCGTCAGGTAATTGGCGTCGTATCCGGGCTGGCGGACGCCGTAATTCATGATCGACGACAGATAGACAATGCCGTTGAGGCTGAGGCCGCGTTCCTCAAGGATTGCGGCGACGGCGCCGTTCCGGAGCGTGCCATAGCTTTCGCCGAACAGAAATTTGGGCGACGACCAGCGCGCATTCCTGGAGACATAACGTTCGACCGCGCGGGCGAAGGCATCGGCGTCCTGGTCGACGCCCCAGAAATCCTTGCCGGTCTTCGCGCCCAGGGGCCGCGACCAGCCCGCCCCGATCGCGTCGACGAAGACCAGGTCGGTCATGTCGAGCATCGAATAGGGATTGGAGGCGAAACCATAGGGTGCGGGCCGTACATATTCCGGATTGCCGGTGGTCACGCGCATTGGGCCGAAGCTGCCCATGTGCAGCCACACGGTCGCGGAGCCCGGGCCGCCATTGTAGAAAAAGGTGACGGGCCGCTGGCTGGGTGCCGCACCGTCCCTGGTATAGGCGGTGTAGAAGACGGACGCGGTCGGCTTGCCGTCATTGTCGCGGATCGTGAGCGTGCCGGCCGTCGCCGTATAGGCGATGCGCTGGCCGCCGACCGTCACTGAGCCTTTCGAGACGGATGCCTGTTCGTCGACCGGCGGACGGACCCACGCCTCTTCGGCGTCGGCGATCAGCTCGTCCTGATGGGTCTTGGCGGCCTTGGCGGTGGCCGCCGCCTTGTCGGCCGGCTTGTCCTGGGCGGTGGCGGCGGTACCGGCGAGCAGCGTCGCGATCACGAACCCGATCGTTGTGCGCATGTTTCTGGAAGCCCTTCTTGTCTGGCGCCAACCAACCCCGGGGCGCACTCGTGCCTCAGCGTTCGAGCCGCGTCCAGAGGTAAGGCAGCATCAGCACGAGTCCGGCTGCCGCGACGAGATAGGGCAGCGATCCCCAGAGCTGGTACAAGCCGACGCCGATCGAAGGGCCGAGCACGAACACCGCGCCGTTGACCGATGTGGTGCGCCCGGCGACCGCGCCCTGCTCGCCCATGCCGACCGCGAGCGAGGCGCCGGCGGTGAAACCGGGGCGGACAAATCCGAACCCCAATGAGGCTAGGCCGTATGCCACCGCGAGCATGTGCAGCGACTGGGCGAAGCCGGTCAGCACGCAGCCGGCGGCGGCGATAACCGCGCCATAGATGGCGAGCTGGCGCGGATTGAGCTTCAGGTTGGGAATGAGGCCCCATTGCGCGAGCAGCGACGCACCGGCGCCGACCATCAGCACCACGCCTGTCTCAGCCGCCGCCTGCACGGCCGGCAGATGCAGCCGGTCGATGACAAGGAAGCCGATCGTCTGCCCTGCCATCGCCTGGGCATGGCCGGCGACGAGGCCGACCAGCATCCACGGCAAGATGCGCGGATCGGTGAGCTTCATCGGCTTGCCGCGATCCTCCGCCGTCGCGGCGCGCACGCTCGCGCCCGTGGGTTCGCCGCCGATCGACGGATAGCTGGTCGCGGCGCCGCGGGCATGACCGGCGCCGTCTTCCGGCAACAGTCGAGCGGTCAGCGCCAATATGAAGAGCCCGAACAACGAGAAGACGAAGGCAGGGCCGGAGAGCCCGACCACCGGCAGCACGAAGAACGGCGCGAGCGCCGGCCCCAGGATCGTGCCGAGCCCAAACGCGGAGGCGAGCAGGGTCAGCGCACGAGTCCGTTCCTCATGCGAGGTGCCGGCGGCGACAATCGCCTGCGCGGCCGGCGGTGCGGCGGCGCCGAACGTGCCGTAGAGCATGCGTGCCACGACGAAGCAGCCAAAGGCGAGCAGCGGATTCAGCCAGCCGAGAATGCCGGCTGCGAGAAAGGCGCCGCACAGGAAGACGGACGAGCAGAAGCCGAACAGGCCCAGCAGCACCATCCGCCGCCGCCCATGCCGGTCGGACCGGCTCGCCCAATAGGGGGCCGAAATCACCCAGACGAGCGCGGACACGGAAAAAGCCGCCGCGACAGCATTGTCGGGCACGCCCAGCGACCGGCCGAGCGCGGGCAGGACCGACTGCAATGCCGTGTTGCCGGCCGCGATCGTCAGCATGACGAGGAACAGCAGCGCGAAGGGCGGCGGGGCACCAACCGCGTCGTCCGGCGTTGTTCCGTTGCTTCGGGTGCCGGCCATGAAATTGTCTATCGCCATGATCAGTCGCGATAGAACAGAGCGGGAGGCGCCGGAAGCGCGGTTGCATCGTGCGGCCGGATTTGCCACGGCGGACCAACGCAGCAAGAGGTTGTTCAATGCCCGTATCCTCCGCCGGCGAGAATGCCGGGGCCTATCCCCGCCGCCGGCCGAGCCATCCGCTCGTGCTGTTCTTCAAAGGTTTCCTGAAGCACCCGGCGATGGTGGGCTCGGTCATCCCGTCTTCGCGAGCGCTGATCGACAAGATGCTGGCGCCCGTCGACTGGGGCACGACGAAGCTGTTCGTCGAATATGGCCCGGGCGTCGGCACCTATACCGTGCCGATCCTCGATCGGCTGGGGCCGGATGCGACCTTGATCGCGATCGACACCAACCCCGATTTCATCGCTTTCCTGCGTCGGGAGATCGCCGATCCGCGCTTTCACGCGATCCGCGGGTCGGCTGCGGACGTCGGCCGGATCGTCGCGGAACTGGGCCACAAACAGGCGGATTATGTGCTGTCCGGCCTGCCTTTTTCGACCCTGCCCGATGGCGTCGGTGACACGATCGCGAAGGAAACGGCAGCCGTGCTGGCGCCGGAAGGCACTTTCCTCGTCTATCAGGTCTCGGCCAAGGTGACATCGTTCCTCACGCCGCATTTCGCGGCAATCGAGCGTGGCTTCGAATGGCTGAACATCCCGCCGATGCGGCTCTTCTGGGCGAAGAAAAAATAGGGATTGTCCCTATTTTTTGGAACGCTAATCGGCGTCGATATTGAGGCGGCGGGTGACGCCGTAATCGACGACCGAGACCAGGAAATAAGCGAGCGCATTGCGCGCTCTGGCCAGCCAGCCCGTTTCGGCCCGGGTGATCTCCAGACTGTCCGCCACTTCATGTTCGAACAGCGCGCGCAGCCGGTTCGCGAACGCCTTGTCCTCGATCCGCAGCATCAGCTCCATGTTCAGGAACAGACTGCGCATATCGAAATTGGCGGAGCCGATATGGACGGCGTCGTCGATGATGAAGAGTTTGGTGTGCAGTTTCGACGGCTGATATTCGAAGATGCGCACGCCTTTTTTGAGCAGGCCGCGATAGGTGAAGCGGGCGGCGGCGATCGTGGTCGTGTTGTCCGATTTGGAGGCGGTGATGATTCGCGCCGTGCCGCGCCTCCCGGCCTTGTCGAGCCGGCGGAGCAGGGCCGGGCTGGGCGCGAAATAGGCTGCGATCAGCGCGACGCACGTCGCGCGCCGCAGATCGTCGCGCACCGCCCGCGCCCAAGGATTGAGCCGCCGTGCCGGACCGCCCAGCAGCCACCGCACCTGACCGGCGGGCTCGCTCCAGCGTCTGAGCGCGCGGCGCAGGTCGCGCATCCGCGCCTTTGGCTTTTTGGTCCAGGCGGAGAGCGTGTCGAAATAGCCGGTTAGCCGCCCGGCCGCCGGCCCCTCGACCAACAGCCCGAGATCGCGCCAGCCATTCGCCTCCTCGAAATAGGCATCCTCGACGTTGAGGCCGCCGATGATCACGCGCGTTTCGTCGGCCAGCGCCAATTTCTGATGATTGCGCAGCAGATAGCGGCGACCATAACGGGGCAGGAAGCGGCAGAGATCGACGCCGGCGTCGCTGAGCGGCTGGAGGAAGGCCGCACTTGGGGCACTGCCGAATCCGTCGATGATGAGGCTGACCGTGACGCCGCGCGCGCAGGCCGCGAGCAGCGCGTCGCGCACCATCCGGCCCGAACGGTCGTCGGCGAAAATATAGTAGAGAAGGCGGAGCGAGCGGCGGGCGCCGTCGATCAGCGCGAGCAGGCTGGTCAGCCTGTCCCCAGCCTCGATCAGCAGCGTGAGGCGATTGCCGTCGACCTCGAGACTGTCCGGTTCCGCGTTCACCGACTGTCCATGCCTGCCCGTATACATTGACTCAAGAGCCCGCCGCACCTATGTCCGCCGCCTTCCCGAACTCCCGGAATCTTAGAAAGCTGGAGCGTTAGATGGCGCGCGTTACCGTCGAGGATTGTGTCGACAAGGTTCCCAACCGGTTCGACCTGGTATTGCTGGCGGCGCAGCGCGCCCGGCAGATCTCGGGCGGCGCCGAGCTGACGATCGACCGCGACCGCGACAAGAATCCGGTCGTGGCGCTGCGCGAAATCGCCGAGGAAACCGTCGTCCCGAACGAACTGCAGGAAACGCTGGTCGGCAGCCTGCAGCGCGTTCAGGTCGACGAAGAGGACGCGGTGGACGAGCTGGGCTCGCTGGCACAGCAGGCCGAGGCGCTCCGCCTCACCGCCGCCGCGCCCCCGCGCAACCAGAATATGGGCGGCGATTACGAGTGAGCGCGCGAGGCTAAGCAAAGCTTAGCCGGAGACAGCGCGAACTCCGGCCGGCCGGCAAAGCCGGACCGACGGCGCGGGATTCACTTCCGCGCCTTTTCTCTTCCCTAAGCCGGCCCCACCCGGAACGCGCAAAGCTTGTTGCCGTCCAGATCGCGGAAATAGCCGGCGTAAAAGGCCTGATCGCCTTCCTCGCCACGCACGCCCGGTGCGCCTTCATCCTTGCCGCCGAGCGCCATCGCCTTGGCATGGAAGGCATCGACCTTGTCGCGCGTATCCATCACGATAGCGATCATCGTCCCGTTGCCAACAGATGCGGCCTGGCCGTCATAGGGGCGGGTAACGCCGAACGCCGGCTGGGCGAGGCTCGAGCCCCACGCGCACATTTCGCCGATTTCCAGCACGCGGCCCGCGCCGATCGTGCCGAAGAGCGCATCGTAAAATCCCCTGGCGCGGTCGGGGTCGTTGGTGCCGACAAGCGTGTAGCCGATCATTATCCTGTCCTCCTGCTTTTTCAGGTTTCGGGCGTTTCCCGAAGCGCTTCGTCCTCCTCGCCCGCCCGGTCAATATGCCCTTCGGGATCGAGATGGATCAGCACTTCGGTGCCCGGAAACGCCGTTTCCAATGCCTGCTCCGCGGCTTCGACAAAGCCGTGCGCTTCGGCGATCGTCATCCTGGGGTTCACCCAGGCGTGGAATTGCGCGAAGTCGAGCATGCCGCTGGTGCGGGTGCGTAGATCATGGATGCCCCGGAACCCTGCTTGCGCATTGGCGAGATCGACAAAGCGCTGGCGTTTCTCCTCCGGCCATTCGCGGTCCATCAGCTGGTTGACGGCCTGGCGCGATGCCCGCCAGCCGCCCCAGATCAGCCATAGCGCGATGCCGATCCCGAACAGCGCGTCGACGCCGGGCAGGCCCAGATACTGGTCCAGCGCGAGTGCGGCGATGACGCTGAGATTGAGCAGCAGGTCTGACTGGTAATGGACATTGTCGGCCGAGATTGCGACCGATCCGGTGCGCGCGATCACCCGGCGCTGATAGGCGAGGAGCAGGAAAGTCGCAGCGATCGCGGCCAGTGAAACACCGATGCCCAGGGCTGCCGCTTCGGTTGGCGCGCCATGCAGCAGCCGGTCGGCCGCGCGCCAGAGAATGCCGAGTGCGGAAGCGGTGATCAGCCCCACCTGCACCAGTGCAGCCAGTGCCTCCGCTTTGCCATGGCCGAAGCGATGTTTCTCGTCCGCCGGCTCGGCGGCGAGGCGGACGGCATAGAGCGTGATCAGCGAGGCGAGCAGGTCGAAGCCGGTATCGGCAAGCGAGCCGAGCATCGCCACGGAACCGGTTGCCCAGGCGGCATAGGCTTTCAATCCGAGCAGCGCGCACGCCATGGCGACGCTCGCTATTGCCGCACGGGCGGTCAGTGTACCTTGCGCGCGGAGATGCTCGCTACTCATGGATAGAGCAGGCCTTCGCGCCAGCCCGTCCCCTCACGCACGAACAGGCGGCGTTCGTGCAGCCGGTGTTCGCGATCCTGCCAGAACTCGATCCGCTCCGGCACGATGCGGTAGCCGCCCCAATGCGGCGGCCGCGGCACGTCCTGCCCTTCGAATCGCGCCTGCATTTCGGCGAAACGCGCTTCGAACGTCGCGCGGTCATCCAGCGGGCGCGATTGGTCCGATGCCCAGGCGCCCAGCTGCGAATCCCGGCTCCGCGACGCGAAATAGGCGTCCGATTCTTCGTCGCTGGCAGGAGTCACCGCGCCCTCGATCCGGATTTGCCGGCGCAGCGATTTCCAATGAAACAGCAAAGCCGCTTGTGGATTGGTGGCCAGGTCACGGGCCTTGCGACTTTCGCGGTTGGTGTAGAAGACGAAGCCGCGTTCGTCGAAGCCCTTCAAAAGCACCATCCGCACCGTCGGCCGTCCTTCCGCATCGGCGGTGGCCAGCGCCATCGCGTTCGAATCATTGGGTTCGGCGGCGCGCGCCTCGTCGTACCAGGCGCGGAACAGGGCGAAGGGATCGTCAGTCATATACGGGCTTTAGGATCGGCCCTTCCCTCCCTCAACCCTCTCCCCTTGGGAAGAGGAGAAAAGAGGACAACGGAACGACTTGTCCCTTCGCGCTTTGAATCGGCTTCGCAACGAAGGTGATTTATGGCCGCACGCGCCTATTGGCAGGGGCAGATCCGCCTCGCGCTCGTCTCGATCCCGGTCGAAATCTATTCGGCGACCAAAAGCGGTGCCCAGATCCAGTTCCACCAGATCCACGAACCCAGCGGCAAGCGCATCCGCTACGAAAAGGTCGCGCCGGGCGTCGGCGCTGTCGACCCGGACGAGATCGTCAAGGGCTTCGAATATGAGAAAGGCCATTACGTCCTGCTCGACGATAGCGAGATCGAGGCGGTCAAGCTGGAGAGCAAGAAGACGCTGGAGCTGACCCAATTCGTCGATGCCGACGAGATCGACGTGCTCTATTTCGAAAAGCCCTATTATGTCGTGCCTGCCGACGATCTGGCCGAAGAGGCCTTTATCGTTTTGCGCGAGGCGTTGAAGCGCACCCGCAAAGTCGCACTTGGCCAGCTGACGCTTCGCGGCCGCGAATATATCGTCAGCCTGAAACCCTGCGGACGCGGCATCATCCTGGAAACATTGCGCTATCAGGACGAGGTCAACAAGGCGCAGGGCTATTTCCGCGATATTTCGGACGCCAAGCCCGACGAGGAATTGCTCGACCTTGCCGAGACGCTGATCGCCAAGAAGGCGGCGCCGTTCAAGCCCGGCGAATTCCACAACCGCTATGTCGATGCGCTGAAGGATCTGATCGAGAAGAAGCGCAAGGCCAAGGGCGGCAGGATCGAAGCCGAACCCGAGGAGGAAGCGCCCAAGCGCGGCGGCAATGTCGTCGACCTGATGGCCGCGCTCAAGAAATCGCTGGAGAAGCCGGGCGCCAAGCCTGCATCCGCGCGCAAGCCGGCAGCCAAGAAAACGCCTGCGAAGAAGACGGCGCCGGCGAAGCGCCGCGCTGCGGGCTAGGGCATGGCGGCGAAGAAAGACCTGCTCGCCCGCTACAACGCCAAGCGGGATTTCTCGAAGACCGCCGAGCCGGCAGGCGAGGTCGCCAGGGCAGGCGGCCATCTCTTCATGGTCCAGAAACATGATGCGACCCGGCTGCACTGGGATTTAAGGCTGGAAATGGGCGGCGTGCTCAAAAGCTGGGCAGTGACACGCGGGCCGAGCCCTGATCCGGACGACAAAAGGCTGGCCGTTCGCACCGAGGATCACCCTTTGTCCTACGCGACGTTCGAAGGCACGATCCCCAAGGGCGAATATGGCGGCGGCACCGTCATGCTGTGGGATCGCGGCACCTGGGAGCCCGTCGAAGGCAAAAGCGAGGAGGATCTGGAGAAAGGCCATCTCCACTTCATCCTGCACGGCGAGCGAATGAAGGGCGAATGGCTGCTGATCCGGCTGAAGCCGAGGCCCAGGGAGCGCAACGAGAATTGGCTGCTCCGCAAGATCGACGATCAATATGCCGGCGGCTCGGGCGACCTGGTCGATCGCGGACTCACTTCGATCGCGACCGGGCGGACGATGGAGGAGATCGCGGCGGGCAAGGCTCCTCCCCCGGCAACGGGGGAGGGGGACCATGCGAAGCATGGTGGAGGGGCGCGGAGCGCAGCGAAGCGTCAGCAGCCTCCCCCGGCTCAGGGCCGGGGTGCGGCCCCTCCACCGCGCTTCGCGCGGTCCCCCTCCCCGAGCAAAGCTCGGGGAGGAACGACGAAGCCCAAATTCCGCGCCGTCCAACTCGCAACCCTTGTCGATACCGTGCCGACGGGCTCGTCCTGGCTGCACGAGGCGAAATATGACGGGTATCGCCTGCTGCTCGCGGTCGGCGGCGATAAGGCGCGGGCGTTCACGCGGACCGGCCTCGACTGGTCCGATAAATTCCCGGCGATCGTCGAGGCAGCGGCGGCACTGGACGTCGGTTCCGCGCTGATCGACGGGGAAGCAGTCGCGCTCGACCAAAACGGCAAACCAAGTTTCTCCGCGCTTCAGGATGCGCTCTCGCGGGGAGATTCCGGCCTCGTCTTCTTCGCTTTCGATTTGCTTTCACTCGACGGGCACGATCTCGCGCGCCTGCCCAATCTGGAGCGCAAGGAGCTTTTGCGGCCGCTCATCCCGGCTGAGAGCCCGATCCTGTTCGCCGAGCATGTGATCGGCGAAGGCGAAAAATTGTTCGAGGCGATGTGCCGGGAAGGGTTCGAAGGTATCGTCTCCAAGCGCGCCGATGCACCGTATCTGGGTAAGCGGACCAGGAATTGGCTGAAGGTCAAATGCACCCACCGGCAGGAATTCGTGATCGTCGGATGGACGCCCAGTTCGGCACGCGGGCGCGGTTTCCGCTCGCTGCTGCTCGGCCTCAACGAGGGCGGCGAGTTGCGTTATGCCGGCAAGGTCGGCACGGGCTTTGGCGGCGGCCTGATGGAGGAACTGAGCGCGAAGCTCGAAAAGCTGGCGGCGGGCAAGCCGACGGTCGAAGCGCCACGGGCGGCGGTGCGCGGGGCGCGATGGGTGAAGCCGCAATTGGTGGCGGAGATCGCCTTTGCCGAGTTCACCGCCGATAATGTCGTGCGTCACGCCAGCTTCATCGGCCTGCGCGACGACAAGAAAGCGTCTGATGTGAAGCCCGAAAAGCCCGAAGCCGCGCCCGCGTTGCCGGTCAAGATCAGCAATTCCGAACGGGTGATCTATCCCGATTCGGGGATCACCAAGGGCCAGCTTGCGGCCTATTATGACGAGGTTGGCGGGCTGATGATGCCCTGGCTTGCCAGGCGACCGATCAGCCTGGTCCGCTGTCCGCAAGGGCGCGCCAAGAAATGCTTTTTCCAGAAGCATGATTCGGGAAGCTTCGGCGAAAGCGTGCATCATGTCCCGGTCCGTGAAAAAGACGGCGCGACCGAGGACTATCTGTATGTCGACAGCGTCGAAGGGCTGCTGACCTGCGTGCAGATGGGCACGATCGAGTTCCACGGCTGGGGCAGCCGCGTGCCGGCGATCGAGAAGGCGGACCGGATCGTGTTCGATCTCGATCCTGACGAAGGGCTGGGCTTTGATGCGGTGAAGAAAGCCGCGTTCGACCTCAAGCGGCATCTGGGCGATCTCGGGCTCGTCACTTTCGCTATGCTGACCGGCGGCAAGGGCGTGCATGTGATCGCGCCGCTGACACCCGAGGCGGAGTGGCCGGCGGTCAAGGATTTCACCCACCGCTTCGCACTGGCGTTGTCGGAAGCCGAGCCCGAACGCTTCATCGCCAATATGTCGAAAGCGAAGCGCGTCGGCCGCATCTTCATTGACTATCTGCGCAACCAGCGCGGCGCGACCGCGATCCTGCCTTATGCCGCGCGCGCCCGGCCGCACGCGCCGGTGGCGGCGCCCATCAGTTGGGAGGAGTTGAAGGATCTGGAAACGGCCGCTCGCTTCACGGTGCTGGACGGCGCGGCGCTGATCGAGCGCGCGAACAGTCGCGCCCTGCACGGCTGGGGCATGGCCGACCAAGTGCTGCCGGATTTCTGATACTCCGTCATCGCGAGGCGCGAAGCGCCGCGGTGATCCAGTTCTGAGCCTCATGGATTGCCGTGCCCTGCGGGCTCGCAATGACGTAAAAGTTACGCGGCGGCGGCCGCCGCTTCGGCCTGTTCGACCAGGCAATCGATCAGCACACGCACTTCCTCCCGGCCGCGCAGGCGCTCGGGGTAGACGATCCAGATCGCGGGGCCTTCATTTTCGGGAATGATCCCGCAGCGGACCAGGTCCGGCTGGGCATCGCCGACGAAAGTCGGCAGGCCGCCGATGCAATCGCCGGCGCGCAAGGTCGCGACCAGGCCGAGGAACGTGCTGGTGATCTGCACCACACGGGCATGCGGCGCCATCTGGCGCAGCGCCTCGAGCGGCTTGCCTTCCAGGCTGGCGATCGGGTGATCGAAGAAATTGTCGGGGCCGACCGCTTTCGCATAGCTGACATGCCGGTAGACGCCCCATTCGACCGATCGCAGCCGGCGGTAGATGACGCCCGGCTCCTGCGGTGCGTTACTGGCGCGGAGCGCAAGATCGGCCTCGCCGCGCACCAGATCGCGACGGTCGGGCGTGACATCGACTTCGCACACCAGGCTCGGCATACGCCGCCGCGCCTCGGAAAGCGCGGGCGCGATCAGGCTGGTCTCCAGTCCTTCGGCCGTGGTCAGCCGCAGTTTGCGGGTTTCGCGCCGCGCCGCCTCGCCGGCCGCGGCGGAAAAGGCTTCGGCGGCAGCTTCAAGCGCCTCGGCCGCTGGAACCAGCGATCTGCCTTCCCCGGTCAGCACATAGCCGCTGCCGGAGCGGATGAAGAGCTTGAGCGCCAGCGCATCTTCCAGCGCCGCGATCCGGCGCGCGCAGGTCGTCTGGTTGACGCCGAGGCGATTGGCAGCGCGCAGGGTCGCGCCTTCCCGCGCAACAGCGAGGAAATAACGCGCGTCAGTCCATTCCCACTCGGGCATAGGGGTCTTCTGCAAATTCGCAGAAGCGATCTGCAGCATCGTCGATTGCCTGTCCAGACGGCAGAACGGTATCAGTGCGCAGCAGCAAAGAAAGGCCGTTTCCTGTGCCGCGTATCATAGCGGTGATGCCAAAGCAGGGCTTTGATCGGGAGCATGAAGTTGATGAGTCTTCCCCGGCCCAAGCCCCGCCGCGACGACGGTCTGGCTGTGCTGCTGAGCATGTTTCTGAGCCTGGGCATTCTGCCCGCGCTCTGGGCCATGCTGGTGCAACTCGGCTGACACCGGAAGGACAAGGCGAATGCTGGATGCCCTGATCGCAGTCGACGATCCGCATCGCGCCGCGCGGATGCTGGCGCTGCTGGGCGACGCCGGCGGCGTGATGTTCCGACAGCGTGCCGCCGGCGATGGCGAACGCATTGCGGAGCTTGCCGTCATGACGCCGCATTCGGCCGAGCAGATCGTCGAGATCGCCTGCGCGGAAGGATTCCATGCCGAGCCCGTGGGGCGCGGCGTCGAATTCTGGATCGACGAGCATTGCCTGTTCCTGCTTCGCACGGCCGCCGGGGTGATGCCGCTGGCCGCCTGACGCGCGGCTTCCCTCGAAGGGAACACCGTTCTATAGCGCCGCGATTCCATGATCGTGGCCGATACTCCTGTCCCCCTGCCCGCCGATTGGCGGGATATGTTCGCGCTGACGAAGCCGCGCGTGATGTCGCTTGTCGTCTTCACGGCGCTGTGCGGTCTGCTGGCCGCACGCAGCCCGATCGATCCGGTGCTGGGCTTCACTGCCATCCTGTGCATCGCGCTCGGCGCTGGGGCGTCCGGCGCGCTCAATCAATGGTATGAAGCCGATCTCGACGCCAAGATGAAGCGCACTGCCGGGCGGCCGCTGCCCGCCGGGCGGATGGAGCGGCAGACGGCGCTGCATTTCGGCGTTGGCCTGGCGGTCTTCTCGGTGCTGCTGCTGGGGCTCGCGACCAACTGGCTCGCGGCTGGCATCCTCGCTTTCTCGATCTTCTTCTACGCCGTCGTCTATACAGTATGGCTGAAGCCCAATACGCCGCAGAATATCGTGATCGGCGGCGCGGCGGGCGCTTTCCCGCCATTGCTGGGCTGGGCGGCGGCGACCGGCCATGTCACGGCGCTGCCGGCGCTTCTCTTCGCGATCATCTTCCTGTGGACGCCGCCCCATTTCTGGGCGCTCGCGCTGTTCGTGAAGACCGACTATGCCGCGGCCGGCGTGCCGATGCTGCCGGTGACGGCCGGCGCGAAGGCCACGCGCCAGCAGATCGTGCTTTACAGCCTCGTGCTGGCGGCCAGCGCCGTCGCGCCCTGGACGCTTGGCCTGACCGGTGCGATCTACGGCAGCGCTGCGCTTATATTGAACGCAATCTTCCTCGTGCTGGCCGTGCGGGTGTGGCGCAATCAGGCAACCGACGCGGCCGGCATGGCCCCGGAAAAGCGGTTGTTCGGCTTTTCGATCCTTTATTTGTTTGCGCTGTTCGGCGCGCTCGTTCTTGACCGGATGCTCATCGCATGATCGACCCAGACCGTCAGGCCGAAATCCAGGCGCGCCAGCGCAGCCGCGCGCGGGTGACGGCGATCGTGCTGTTCGCTTTCGCGATCCTGTTCTTTTTCGTCACGATCGCCAAGATCAAAGGGCTGCATTCATGACCGACCTTGCGATCCGCAACCGCCGCGCCGCCGCGATGGCGACGCTGATCGCCGCGGCGATGGTCGGTCTCGGCTTCGCCTCGGTACCGCTCTACCGCCTGTTCTGCCAGGCGACCGGTCTCAACGGAACCACCAGCCGCGTGACCGAGGCGGAGCTGCCCAAGCACGCGACCGGCGAGACCGTGGTGGTGCGCTTCGATTCGAACACCCAGCCGAACCTGCCCTGGGATTTCCGGCCCGAAAAACCGATGCAGCAGGTGCGGATCGGCGAGCGCAACATGGCGTTCTTCATCGCCCAGAATCTGAGCAAGCGCCCGATCACCGGCCGCGCGACGTTCAACGTCCAGCCGGATCAGGCAGGCGGCCATTTCAAGAAGATTCAGTGCTTCTGCTTCACCGAGCAGACGCTGCAGCCCGGCGAGCGCGTGCGCATGCCGGTGATTTTCTTCGTCGATCCAGAGCTCCGCAAGGATCCGGATTCCAAGGACATTCAGCAGATCACGCTCAGCTACACCTTCTACCCGGTGGATTCGCCGGCGAAGGGCAGCTAGAGGGCTTCAAAAGGGACCAATAGGGGTAGCTTCATGGCCGGCGCCAAGAACCACGAATATCATATCCTTCCACCCGATCCGATGCCGATCATCGGCGCTTTTTCGGCGCTGATCATGGCCTCGGGCGCGATCATGTGGATGCACAGCTATGCCTATGGCGGCTGGGTCTTCTTCCTGGGCGTGGCCTGCGTGCTGTTCACCATGTACAGCTGGTGGTCGAACGTGATCCGCGAGGCGCATGCCGGCGATCACACGCCGGTGGTGCAGCTGCACCTGCGCTACGGCATGATCCTGTTCATCGCGTCCGAAGTGATGTTCTTCGTCGGCTGGTTCTGGGCGTGGTTCGATTTCTCGCTCTTCCCGAGCCCGCTGGAGTTCAAGGACGGCGCGGTCACGGTGATCGAGGGCGCAGCGAAATGGCCGCCCAAGGGGCTCGAGGTCATCAATCCCTTTGCCTTCCCGCTGCTGAACACGCTGATCCTGCTCTGCTCAGGCACCACCGTCACCTGGGCGCACCATGCGCTGATCCATGGCGACCGTGAGGGGCTGAAAAAGGGCCTGTGGCTGACCATCCTGCTCGGCCTGCTGTTCAGCTCGATCCAGGCCTATGAATATATCCATGCGCCTTTCCCCTTTAAGGGGATCAATTACGGCGCATCCTTCTTCATGGCGACCGGCTTCCACGGCTTCCACGTGATCGTCGGCACGATCTTCCTGACCGTGTGCCTGATCCGCGCCTATCGCGGCGATTTTACGCCCCGCCAGCATTTCGGCTTCGAAGCCGCCGCCTGGTATTGGCACTTCGTCGACGTGGTGTGGCTGTTCCTCTTCATCTCCATCTATGTGTGGGGAAGCTGGGGCGCGCCGGTCCACGGCTGAGGATCGTTCGATCCCTACTCCGTTCGTGTCGAGCGAAGTCGAGACACGGCCCTTCGTCCTGGCTCAGGACAGGCTTCTCGACTTCGCTCGAAGCGAACGGAGATTTTAGATGAGACGACTTCCACTTCTGGCGACCATTTTTGTCATTGCCGCCGTGGCGGTGATGATCGGCCTCGGGATCTGGCAGCTGCAGCGGCTGCATTGGAAAGAGGAACTGCTCGCCCGATACGCTTCGGCGCAGGGGCTGCCTCCGATCCCGTATCCGGCCGTACCGGACGCTAGGAACCCGCCGCTCTTCCGACATTCCAGCGCGATGTGCGTGGCGGTGACTGGCTGGCGCGCGGAAAGCGGTCGTAATCGCAACGACGATGCCGGCTGGGCACATATCGCTTCCTGCCGCAGCGGCGTGGAAGGGCCGGGCTTTCAGGCCGTCATGGGCTGGTCCGCCAAGCCGGATCAGCCGGAGTGGAAAGGGGGTCCGGTCACCGGCGTCATCGGCCCCGACCGCGACCATGTCATTCGCCTGATCGCCGCCGATCCGGCGCCCGGCCTGCAGCCTTCCAAGCCGCCCTCGCTGGAGGATGTGCCGAACAACCACCTGTTCTACGCGATCCAGTGGTTCTTCTTCGCTGGCGCCGCGCTGGTCATCTACATTCTGGCGCTCAGGAAACGCAGCCGCTAAGGCCCGCCCCATTATGCGCTATGTGAGCACCAGGGGAGCGGCACCCGCGCTCGATTTCGAGCAGGCATGCCTGGCCGGATTGGCCGCGGACGGCGGGCTGTACGTGCCCGAGGCGTGGCCGCAGCTTTCGAGGGCCGAGATCGCGGCTCTGGCGGGCCTGTCCTATGTCGAAACGGCGGTGCGGGTGATGCGGCCGTTCATCGGCGATGCGCTGGCCGATGATGAGCTCCGGGCGCTCTGTGAGCAGGCCTATGGCCGGTTCGCGCATCAGGCAGTGACGCCGCTCGCCCAGCTCGATGCACAGCATTGGGTACTGGAGCTGTTCCATGGGCCCACGCTCGCCTTCAAGGATGTGGCGCTGCAGCTTCTGGGCTTGTTCTTCGAGCGCTTCCTGGCCAGCCGCGACACGCATCTGACGGTGATCGGCGCGACCTCGGGCGATACCGGCTCCGCCGCGATCGACGCGCTGGCGGGCCGCGCCAAGGTCGACATCTTCATGCTCCACCCGCACGGCCGCGTGTCGGACGTGCAGCGGCGGCAGATGACGACGGTCAAGGCACCCAACGTCCATAATATCGCGATCGAGGGCAATTTCGACGACGCCCAGGCATTGGTGAAGGCGATGTTCGCCGATCGGGACTTTGCCGGGCGGTTCGACCTCTCCGCGGTCAATTCGATCAACTGGGCGCGGCTGATGGCCCAGATCGTCTATTATTTCTACGCCGCAGTCCGCCTTGGCGCGCCCGAGCGGCCGGTCGCTTTCTCGGTGCCGACCGGCAATTTCGGTGACGTGTTCGCCGGCTATGTCGCGGCCAAGATGGGGCTGCCGATCACGCGGCTGATCGTCGCCACCAACGTCAACGATATCCTCCACCGTGCGCTGTCCGCCGGCGACTATTCGGCGGGCGAGGTGACGCCCACCGCAGCGCCCTCGATGGACATTCAGGTCAGCTCCAATTTCGAGCGACTGCTGTTCGACCTCGACCCCGCCGCCGTGCCCGACCAGATGGCGGCGTTCGCGCGCGACCGCGCAATGCGGCTGACCGGCCCGCAAATGCAGGGCGCGGGCGCGATCTTCACCAGTGCGCGGATCGACCCGGACGAAATGGCGCTGGCGATGCGCTGGGCCTGCGAGGGCTCCGGTGAAGTGCTCGATCCGCACACGGCGATCGGCCTCGCTGCCGCTCGCGGCGCGGGCCTGCCCGCCGATGTGCCGGTGGTGACGCTGGCGACCGCGCATCCCGCGAAGTTCCGCGATGCGGTCGAACGCGCGACCGGCGTGCGTCCGTCGTTGCCGCCGCGTGTCGGCGCGCTGTTCGAGCGCGAGGAACGGTTCGATCTTCTCCCGGCCGAGTTACCGAGCATCATCGAATATATCGCGAGCCGGGCGACCCCCACCCGTTCGGGCTGAGCTTGTCGAAGCCCTCCCTTTTTCTTGACTGGGCTGGGGAAAAGAAAAGGGAGGCCTTCGACAAGCTCAGGCCGAACGGAGTTTAGAGTGGCCGAATTACAGACTCTGATTGCCGAGCCCTGGGCCGATTATGGGCTGCTGGATTCGGGCCATGGCCGCAAGCTGGAGCGTTATGGCCGGTTTCGCTTCATCCGGCCCGAGCCGCAGGCGATGTGGGCGCCGGCAAAAGCGGACTGGCAGGCCGACGGCGCGTTCGTGCCGGGCTCTGACGAGGAAGGGGGGGGGCGCTGGCAGTTCAGCAAGCCGGTGCCGCGCGAAGGCTGGCCGCTCAAATGGGAGGAAGCGCGCTTCACCGCTTCCTGCACGCCGTTCCGCCATCTGGGCTTCTTCCCAGATATGGCGCCCGTCTGGGCGTGGATGCGCGGGCTTCAGCCCAAATCGGCGCTCAACCTGTTCGGCTATACCGGCGTCGGCACGCTCGCACTGGCGGCGGCGGGCGCGGAAATGGTGCATGTCGATGCATCCAAGAAGTCGGTCGAGGCCGCCCGCGCCAACGCCGCCCTGTCCGGCATGGCCGACAAGCCGGCGCGCTGGATCGTCGACGATGCCGCGAAATTCGTCGCGCGCGAGGTCCGGCGCGGCCGCCGCTATGACGGCATCATCCTCGACCCGCCCAAATATGGCCGCGGCCCCGAGGGCGAAGTGTGGAAGCTGGAGGAAGGCCTCGCCCCGCTGATCGCCGATTGCCGCAAGCTGCTGGACGGTGATTCGCGGTTCCTGTTCCTGACCGTCTATGCGGTGCGCATGTCGGCGCTGGCGATCGGCGAGCTGGTGCGCCAGGCCTTTGCCGACCTGCCCGGCCGCGTGGAGATGGGCGAACTCGCCGTCCGCGAGGAAGCGCGCGGCCTGCTGCTGCCGACTGCGATCTGGGCAAGGTGGCGGAACGATTGAAACGTGTTCCCCGGCGAAGGCCGGGGCCCAGTTCCGTCCTGACGTGGACCCCGGCCTTCGCCGGGGAGCAGTTAGGTTCGCGCCGCTCTCAGCGCCGCGCCGGCTGCGAACGGGGCGGCGGCGACCAGCAGCAGCGACACCGCCGCGAGCAATTTCAGCGCCGATCCGCTGCCATCGTTCAGCGCCCCTGCCCCAAAGATCAGCACCGGCACAGCGAGCGGTAACATGAGGAGGCCGCCAAGCGCGCCGGCGCCGCGCAGGCCGGCGGTCAGTGCGCTGACGGTCAGGCCCAGCGCCGCAAGTGCGGGCGTGCCGATCGCGAGGCCGGCTTCGAGGCGGATCAGCGTACCGCCGTCGATGCGAAGAAGGGCAGCAGCGGGAAGGACCGACAGCATCAGCGTAGGGCCGAAGCTCAGCCAATGCGCGACCAGTTTGGCGCCCGCGACGGCTTCGTCCGAAATACCGCGCGCGGCGAGCTGGTCGAGCACGCCATTCAGCCGGTCCGGCTCGATCAGCCGGTCGACAGGGAGCAACGCCGCCAGCAGCGCCGCCATCCACAGCACGCCGCCGCCGGTGCGCGCGAGCAGGCTGGCGTCTGGCCCGACCGCGAACGCGAACAACGTCGCGACCAGTAGGAAGAAGACGACCGGCAGCATCGCCCCGCCCGCACGCCAGGCTTGCGCCACGTCGCGGCGGATCAGGCTAAGCATCCGCAATCTTCCCGCTCGTCCCGAGCGGGATTGTTCGCATCTGCTTCAGGTCGATTGCCTGATGAGTAGCCGCCAGCACGATGCCGCCATGGGCTTGATGATTAGCGCATGCCGTTTCAAGCCGCTCGATCGCTTCCGCATCCAGCCCATTAATGGGCTCGTCCAGCAGCCAGATCGGCGCGCCGCTCGCGATCGCACGGGCGATAGTGGCACGTTTGCGCTGGCCGGTGGAAAGCATGCGCACCGGGACCGGTGCAAGATGAGACAGGCCCATCGCCGCCATTGCATCGGGCAGCGCAGCGGCGCGGCCATCCAGCCCGGCCCAGAACGCCACCGCCTTTTCGAGCGGCAGGTCGCGATCGAGCGCAGTGTTTTCGTCGGCAAGCGCGACCGCGCCATTGCGTTCAATGCGGCCCGCCGCCGCGTCGAGCAGACCCGCCGCGACTCGCAACAGGCTTGATTTGCCGGTTCCGTTGGGCCCGGTGACAATCGCTGCCTGGCCCGCCGAGAGCGCG
Organism: Pseudomonadota bacterium; assembly: GCA_018240865.1. Classification (GTDB taxonomy): domain Bacteria; phylum Pseudomonadota; class Alphaproteobacteria; order Sphingomonadales; family Sphingomonadaceae; genus Sphingomonas_B. The sequence goes on from JAFEEY010000021.1 coordinate 35,279, forward strand.
AAAGATACATCCTCGAACAGCAGCCGTCCGCCGCGCACGCAGGCGACGTTCTCGAATCGCAGCGAACTCACCCCGCCGAAGCTTCCAGCGCGTGCATGTCGTCGTCGGACAGGCCGAAATGATGCCCGACTTCGTGCACGAGCACATGCGTGACCAAAGCTTCCAGTGACACGCCGGTCTCCGCCCATTCGTCGAGGATCGGACGGCGATAAAGATGGATGACGTCGGGCAGCGCGCCGCTGTCCATCGAACTCTTCTCGCCGAGCGGGCGGCCCGAATAGAGGCCCGTCAGGGCGAAGGGGTCGTCGATCTCCATCTGGTCGAGCGTTTCGTTGTCGGCGAAATCCTCGACGCGGATCACAACATCGCCCAGATGCGCCCGGAAATTGGCGGGCAGCCGCTCCAGTGCCCGCAGCGCCAGCGTCTCGATCGCCTGCAGGTCGGGCGCGAATATTGCCTCGTCGGCCATGCAGGTGACATAGGGCGGAAACGAGGAGAGGGACAATGGTCGAGCAATTAAACGAAGACGAACGCGCGGCGGCGCTCGATCGGCTGGGCGATTGGGATTATGACGATGCCCGCGACGCGCTGACGCGGAGTTTCCTGTTCGCCGATTTTTCCGAGGCCTTCGCGTTCATGACCAGAGTCGCCCTGCTCGCCGAGAAATTCGACCACCATCCCGAATGGTCGAATGTGTGGAACCGAGTCGATATTCTCCTCACCACCCACGATGCGGGCGGACTGTCCGAACGCGACGTGCGCATGGCGCAGGCGGTGGAATTGCTGCTTTCTTCTTAAGGCTTTGCTGACTCTTTTGCCGCCAAGTTCCGGGCAAAAGAGGTCGCGATGAAACACCAATTGCAGGAAATGCTGCGCCAGCATGCCGAGCTGCGCGCGCTGGCGAGGGACTATGAGCGCGAGCTCGCCCGGCCGACGCCTGATCTCCCGGCACTGGCCAAATGCCGTTGGACGCTGGCGCGGCTGGTCTCGGCTCACCTCGCCTATGAGAGGCTGCACCTCTATCCGGCGCTCGCAGGCCAGGGTGGACGGGCGGCGGATATCGGTCGGGCATTCGCCGGCGAGATGGTGGATCTGGGCGCACAGCTCGGCGAACATGTCCGGAAATGGACATCTGATCTGATTGTGTCCGATTGGGCCGGCTTCAGCCGCTCTTCGACGGCGCTCATGATGGATTTGAAAACCCGCATGGACCGTGAGGAGGGGGAGGCCTATCCGCTGATACAGGCCGCAAAAGCTGCCTGAGATCGGCGTAAATTCCGACGAGATTGGCGAAATCTCCTAACGATATTTCTTTTAGAGGTGGGAAAAGCGCCGATTTTCGCGCTTTCCGTGATTTGGCACGCCTTGTGCAAATCCCTTTGTGTCGCCGGGCGGATGGTCCGAACGGCCACAAAGGAGATTTGAAATGACCCGCTTTACCTCGCTGTTCGATACCGTCGCTTCGGTCGTTGCCGCTGTTGCCATCGGCACCATGTTCGTTGTCGCCGCTGTCGGCCCCGCCGCGCTGCCGTTCGCGTAACGGCTCCCTGCTTTCAAGATAAGGAGTGAATCCCATGTCTGCATTCCGTCTCGATCGCGGCGCCGCCAAGCTGATGGGCGTGTGCGCGGGAGTGGGAAATGCGACCGGCATCGACCCGTTCCTGGTTCGCCTTGGCGCCGTAATCCTGCTGCTTGCGCTTGGTCCGGTGATGGTGGCGCTGTATCTGCTGACGGCCTGGGCCGCGAACTGAAGGTTCACTGGCAAATGGAGCAAGGGGCGCTTAAGACAGGCAAGCGCCCCGACGCTCCAGGAGCCTGACCCATGCTTCGCACTGCTCTTTGCCTGTCGCTGCTTCTTTCCGCCGCCCCCGTTTTCGCTGCCCTGCCCGTCGGTGCCACCGCGCCCGATTTCGCGACCCAGGGCGCGCTGGCCGGCAAGCCGTTCGCCTTCGCGCTGAAACAGGCGCTGAAAAAGGGCCCGGTGGTTCTCTATTTCTATCCAAAGGCGTTCACCTCGGGCTGCACGGTCGAGGCGCACGAGTTCGCCGAGGCGACGCCTGAGTTCAACAAGCTCGGCGCGACCGTGATCGGCATGTCCGGCGACGATCTCGACACGCTCAAGCGCTTCTCGACCGAGGAATGCCGCGATAAATTCGCCGTCGCGACCGCGACCAGCGATGTCATCAAGCGCTATGATGTGGCGCTGCCGGTGATGTCCAGCCGCTCCAACCGCACATCCTATGTGATCGCCCCCAATGGCAAGATCGTCTTCGCCTATTCGGCGATGGCGCCGGAAGGCCATGTCAGCGGCACGCTCGCCGCAGTGAAGAAGTGGAAAGGCGTTAAGTAGGATCGCGGATCGTCGGACGGCGTAACGTGGCGCGCTACGGATAGCGCTGGCGCGCGTGCACGACGTTGACGATTTCAACGCTGTCTGCGGTCACCCGATAGATCAGAATATAGTTCGGATGCACGACCGCTTCGCGCGTGCCCGCGACGCGGCCGGGACGATAGAGGTAGGGATGTTCCGGCAGCCGTTCGGCACATGCCTCCATCGCGTCGAGCAGGCGCAGCGCGGCTGGCCGATCCCGCTTGGCGATGTAAGTGAAAATCTGCTCGGCATCGTCACGGGCGCTGTTGCGCCAGACGAGAGTCAGCACGTTTTCGCGTCGTCCGCTTGGCCGGTGACGATGGCGCGGATTTCCGCTATGACCTGATCGTGCGGGATGGCCGGGCGCGGATCGGCGAGCGATGCTGCGACCTTGTCGCGCAGCCATTGCTCATAGGCGGCCGCCAGTTCCGGCGTCTCGAATTCCGACACGATCGGCGATTGCGCGTTCATGCGAATAAGATACTCGAAATCGCGTACCAGTTGCAAATAGGGCGGGGCCTAGCTCTTCACCGTCACGATCGCATCCACTTCGACCGCCACGCCCAGCGGCAGCGTGGGGACGCCGACGGCGCTGCGGGCATGCTTGCCGGCGTCGCCGAACACGTCGGCCATCAGCACCGAACAGCCGTCCGCGACCTTGGGCTGGTCAGTGAAATCGGCGGTCGAGTTCACGAACACGCCGAGCTTCACGACGCGCGCGACTCGGTCCAGCGAGCCCAAAGCCGCTTTCATCTGCGCGAGCAGCATGATGCCGCAGCTCTGCGCGGCATCGCGGCCGGCATCCACGTCCATATTTTCGCCGAGGCGCCCGGTGATGCGCTGGCCGTCGCGCTGCGAGACCTGGCCCGAGATATAGAGGAGCCCGCCGGCTTCGACGGCCGGCACATAGGCGGCGACCGGGGCGGCGGGTTCGGGAAGAGTGATGCCGAGTTCGGCGAGGCGCTGTTCGATGCTCATGGTTGCTCTCCAATCACCGGCAGGTCGCGCCCGTCAAGCCCGGAGGTCAGCCGCGCGCGGATCCAATGCGTCGCTTCGGCCCAATCGTCGATCCGCGCATGGGCGCGCGGGGCAGGCGGCATGATCGTGGCGAGCTCTGGCTCGGCGACCATGTGCAGGCGGAACACCTGCGGCGCGGCGCGCTCGACCGAATCGTGATGCAAGGCGAGATCGTCGACGAACAGGGCCGCGCTCGGCCGGTATTCCTCCAGCAATTCCGCGACCGGCGTGCCCTTGCCGCCTTGGTTGCAGCGCACGCGGTGCGAAATGCCGACCGCTTCCAGCTGCGCGATTCGTCGTTCCTGATGCGCGTCGAGCAGGTTGGTGAGCACCACGATATCGGCATAGACGGCGATCTCGGCGAGCGCGTCGCGGGCGTGGGGCACCAGCGTCTGACGGTGCATCTCGGTTTCGAAAAAGCCGTTGAGCAGCGGCCAGGTCTGTTCGCGTACCAGCAATTCGCCGGTGTCGCGCCGCTTGACCGCGCGCGAATAATCGCCGGCGGAGAGGTCGAAATCGACTCCGTGCACTTCGCCTAGCCAATCGCGGAAATGGCTGACCATGTGCAGCAGCACTTCATCGCAGTCGGTAATCAGGAGCGGGCGGCTCACGCTTCGAGCTCCGTGCGCGCGGCGGCCAGATCGGCGGGCTTCACATCCAATTCCTCGGCACAGGCGATCAGGTCCGGCTCGTGCGCCTCGAGAAAGCCGAGCACGGCCGCGCCAAGCGCCGGCTCGGACGCGCGGGCGCGCAGGTCATTCGTGGTTAACCCGGTCAGCGCAAGCAACCTATCGGCGCGCCGGGCGTCTCCAAGGCACCAGGCCAGCGCCAGCAATGCAAGCGTATGAGCGTCGAAGTTTGTTACGGAGCCGTGCATGGTCTATGATGGCGCTCGGGGTGAAGTGAGAGGCGTATGTGAGTAAGAAGGTGCTCGTTGTCGAGGACAACGAACTGAACCTCAAGCTCTTCTGCGATCTGCTGCGCGCGCACGACTATGTGGCGGAGCCGGTGCGCGACGGCCGTGAGGCAGTGGAGCGCGCGCGCGAATTCGCGCCCGATCTGGTGATCATGGACATCCAGCTGCCCAATGTGAGCGGGCTCGACCTGATCGAGACGCTGAAGGCCGACGAGCAGCTGAAGCCGATCCCGATCATGGCGGTGACGGCCTATGCGGCCAAAGGCGATGAAGAGCGCATCCGCGCGGCGGGCGCGGAGGCTTATGTGTCGAAGCCGATTTCGGTGACGCGATTCGTGGAAAGCGTCGAAGCGCTGGTTTAGCGTCGCTGTACCCCGGCGATGGCCGGGGCCCAGAACTGCCGAAGGGCTGGATCCCGGCCTGCGCCGGGATGACCGCCTTTCAGGCGGTCACTTGATCTTGGCTTCCTTAAACTCGACGTGCTTGCGCGCGACGGGATCGTATTTGCGGAAGGACAGTTTCTCGGTCTGCGTGCGCGGATTCTTCTTGGTGACATAGAAGAAGCCGGTGTCGGCGGAGCTGACGAGCTTGATCTTGACGGTAGTCGGCTTGGCCATGGCCTAAAGTCTCTCGATTTCGCGAAACAAAAAAGCGGCGTCGCCGCCGCTCGATCAGCCCGGGCCATTGCTCGTTTGGACGCTGAAAGTCAAGCGCGGCGCCCTTAACACCGTCTTCACCGCCCTCGGTTAGCCTGTTTTTCCGAAAACGAGCAGGAGAGGGGCTCACATGCAGCAGGACGGGATGCTCAAGGTCCGCGCGGACCTGTGCGAGCGAATCGACGGACTGAAGGCTTCGATTTCCCACGGTTCGATTTCGGGGCTGTGCGACCGGGCGTCGGACGTGCGTCATCTGGCCCAGCAATATGATCTCCGCCCCGTCGCCGAGATGGCCTGGCGGCTGGAGAGCCGTCTGGCACGTGGCGAACGCGGACCCAGCGTCATCAATGTGCTTTCCCTCATGCGCGAAGCGACCGAGTGCGGCCGCACCGATCCCCAGGCGGCAAGCGCCTGGGCAGCGGCCGCCTCGGCGCGGCTGATGTAAGGGCCCGATCAGAGGCATCGGGATTTTCGCGGGAGCTTCCGCCTTGCCGGGCCGTTGTGCTGGCATCATTTCAGGCACGCAACGAGGGAAGCAAAGATGGCCAAGGCGTCCAGAACAACGGATAAGCTGAAAACTCCGACCGATCTGGGCAGCAACCAGACCCGGAGCGAGGCCGACGCGCTGAACGGCCTGCTCGCCGACGCCTTTGCCTTGTATCTGAAGACGAAGAACTTCCACTGGCACGTCTCGGGCCCGCATTTCCGCGACTATCACCTGCTGCTGGACGATCAGGCGGCGGAGATTCTGGCTTCGACGGACGCCATCGCGGAGCGGGTCCGCAAGATCGGCAACACCACTTTGCGCTCGATCGGCGACATCGCCCGTCGCCAGACCATCCGGGACAATGACCAGGATTTCGTGGCGCCCGCCGCCATGTTGGCGGAGTTGCGCGAGGATAATCTGAAGATGGTCCAGCGTGTCCGCGAAGCGCGCGAGGCGGCGGAGGAGGCGGGCGATACCGCGACCAGCTCCATGGCCGACGACTGGATCGACCAGGCGGAAAAGCGCGCCTGGTTCCTGTTCGAAGCAAGCCGAGGCGCATAATCGGCTGCTAGGCGAAGGCGATGCGCGCCGTTAGGAACGGCGCCCATGCAGCCTTCCGATCTTGAGATCGCCCGCGCGACGCCGCTTCGCCCCATCGCGGAGATCGCGGCGAAGCTCGGCATTTCCGACGATGCTGTCGAGCCCTATGGCCGGTTCAAGGCCAAGCTCGACATCGCCGGGCTGCCGCGCGGCAAGACCGGCAAGCTGATCCTCGTCACCGCGATCAACCCGACGCCCGCGGGCGAGGGCAAGAGCACCACCTCGGTCGGCCTGGCCGATGCGCTCAACCGGTCAGGGCGCAAGGCGATGCTGTGCCTCAGGGAGCCGTCGCTAGGGCCCTGTTTCGGGATGAAAGGCGGCGCGACGGGCGGGGGCTATGCGCAGGTCGTGCCGATGACGGACATCAACCTGCATTTCACCGGCGATTTCCACGCGATCACGTCCGCGCACAATCTGCTCGCGGCGATGATCGACAATCACATCTACTGGGGCAATGCGCTGGGCATCGACCTGCGCCGCGTGGTGTGGCGGCGGGTGCTGGACATGAACGATCGGGCGCTCCGCGACATTGTGCAGTCATTGGGCGGGGCGACCAACGGCTTTCCGCGCCAGTCCGGCTTTGACATCACGGTCGCGTCCGAGGTCATGGCGATTCTCTGCCTGGCGCGCGACGCGGAAGACATGCGCGCCCGGCTGGGCCGCATCGTCGTCGCTTATACGCGCGACCAGCAACCGGTCACGGCGCATGACCTGAAGGCGGATGGCGCGATGGCGGCTTTGCTGGCCGAGGCGATCAAGCCCAATCTGGTGCAGACGCTGGAAGGCAATCCCGCGCTGATCCATGGCGGGCCGTTCGCCAATATCGCCCATGGCTGCAACTCGGTGATCGCCACGCGCGCGGCGCTGGGCCTCGCCGACTATGTCGTGACCGAAGCGGGCTTCGGCGCCGATCTGGGCGCCGAGAAATTCATGGACATCAAATGCCGGCAGGCCGAGCTTGCCCCGGCGGCGGCGGTGATCGTCGCGACGGTGCGGGCGCTCAAGATGAATGGGGGCGTTGCCAAGGCCGATCTGGGCCGGGAGGACGTCGCGGCAGTGCGTGCTGGCGCGGTAAATCTCGTCCGCCATATCGAGAATGTGCACCAATTCGGCATTCCCGCTTTGGTCGCGATCAATCACTTCGCGACGGACACGGATGCCGAGATCGAAGCAGTACGCGAGGCTGCCGCCGCGCACGGCGTGCGCGCTATCCTGTGCCGGCATTGGGCCGAAGGCGGCAAGGGCGCGGCGGAACTGGCCGAGGCTGTCGCCGAGCTCGCGGACAAGGGCGCCGCCCAATTCGCGCCGATCTATGACGACGATCTGCCGTTGTTCGACAAGATCGAGCGGGTCGCGACCCGGATCTACCGTGCCAAGGAAGTGGTCGCCGAGCCGTCGGTGCTGGCCCAGCTGAAGCGCTGGGAGGAGGCCGGTTTCGGCCGCCTGCCGGTCTGCATCGCGAAGACGCCCTATAGTTTCTCGGCTGATCCGGCCTTGCTCGGCGCGCCCACAGGCCATGTCCTGCCGGTGCGGGAAGTGCGGCTGGCGGCAGGCGCGGGCTTTGTCGTCGCGATCTGCGGCGAGATCATGACCATGCCGGGCCTGCCGCGTCACCCGGCAGCGGAGGGTATTCATATCGACGCTGAAGGCCGGGTGGAGGGCCTGTTCTGATGGCTTCGGGACTGTTTGCGCTGTTGGACGACGTCGCGGCAATCGCGAAGCTTGCCGCGGCCTCGCTCGACGATGTCGGCGCTGCCGCCGGCAAGGCGGGGGCGAAAGCGGCGGGCGTGGTCGTCGACGACACCGCCGTCACGCCGCGCTATGTTCAAGGCCTCACGCCAGACCGTGAGCTTCCGATCATCGCCCGGATCGCCCGCGGCTCGATCTTCAACAAGCTGGTGCTGCTGCTTCCCGCGGCGATGCTGCTGACGGCCTTTCTGCCCTGGGCGATCACCCCGCTGCTGATGCTGGGCGGCACCTATCTTTGCTTCGAAGGCGTCGAGAAATTGATCGAGGCCTTTACGCCCCGGGACGAAGCGGCGGAGCAGGGTCTCGCCGCTCGGTCGGCCGAGGTTGAGAAGCAGATGGTGAGCGGCGCGGTGCGCACCGATTTCATCCTTTCGGCCGAGATCATGGCGATCGCCCTGGCGCAGGTCGCCGATCAGTCGCTCCTGACGCAAGGACTGGCGCTTGCCGTGGTTGCCGTCGCGATCACGGTCGCTGTCTATGGCGCCGTGGGCCTGATCGTGAAAATGGACGATATCGGCCTGCATCTCGCCAAGAGGAAGGCCGGTGGCGTCCGCGCGCTCGGGCGTGGGCTGGTGCAGGCGATGCCGGTGGTGATGAACGCGCTGTCGGTGATCGGCGTCGCGGCGATGATCTGGGTCGGCGGCGGAATTCTCGTCCACGGGCTGGAGGTGTTCCATCTCGACGCGGTGCCGCACGCGATCCACGGCTTCGCCGGAAAGGTCGGCGGCGGCTTTGCCGGCTGGGTGGTGACGGCGATCGGATCGGGTCTGGTCGGGCTGGTGATCGGCGGGGTGATCGCGGGCGCGCTGCACCTGCTGCCGGTCAAGCGGGGCCACTAACGCCAGCCTTTAGCATTTCTGGTTTGTGCATGGCGCGCGCGCCGGGAAAGGTGCGCGCATGCTGATGCTCTTTCCCGCCCTGATGCTCGCGCCGCTGACCGCTGACGAAGCGCGCTGGAACGCGCCGGTCCAGCCATTCCGGATCGCCGGCAACCTCTATTATGTCGGCACCGCCGATCTGGCTTCGTACCTGATCGTCGATCCCAAGGGCATGATCCTGCTGGATGGCGGGCTGGAGGCAAGTGCGCCCCAAATCGTCGCCAATATCCGCGCGCTCGGCTTCGATCCAAGACAAGTGAAATATCTGCTGAACTCGCAGGCGCATTCCGATCATGCCGGGGGGCTGGCGGCGCTGAAGGAAGCGACCGGCGCGCAGCTGCTCGCATCGCCCGCCGATGCCGAGCTGCTGGAGCGCGGCGGCACCGGCGACCCGCAATGGGGCGACCGCCTGACCTACCCGCCAGTTAGGGTTGACGGGCGCTTGCGCGACGGCGCCGCAGTAACGGTGGGCACGGCGAAGATGACAGCGCACTTCACGCCCGGCCATACGCGCGGCTGCACCAGTTGGACGCTGCCCGCCCGCGTCGATGGCAAGGTGAGGAGCGCCCTCTTCATTTGCGGCGCGAGCGCCCCCGGCTACAGGCTGATCGGGAACCCTGCCTATCCATGGATCATGGACGATTTCCGCCGGTCCTTCGCGGCCTGGCGCAAACTGCCCTGCGATCTCTTCCTTGGGGCGCATGGCAGCTATTTCGGCATGGCCGAAAAGCGCCTCCGCCTAGCGGCCGGCAAACCCAATCCGTTCGTCGATCCGGCCGGCTGTCGTGCCTTTCTGGCGAAGGCCGAGCAAAACATCCGCGCGCAGGCGGCAAAGGAAGCTAAGACGGGCGAATGATCCGCCCCTATCTGCCGCTCAACAATCTGCGCGCGTTCGAGGCGGCCGCCCGGCATCAGAGCTTCACCAATGCCGCGATTGAACTCAGGGTCACGCCCGCGGCGCTCAGCCAGCAGGTCAAGGCACTGGAGGACCGATTGGGCCTGCCGCTATTCCACCGCCTGCCGCGCGGCCTCGCGCTGACAGACGAAGGCCAGGCGATGCTGCCGGTGTTGCGCCGGGCGTTCGACGACATTGCCGCCTTGCTCGAACGGCTGACGGGCGGTGCGGAAGCGGTGCTGAGCATCGGCGCGGTCGGCACGTTCGCGGTCGCGTGGCTGTTGCCCCGGCTCGATCAATTCCGCGCCCGGCACCCCGGGATCGATCTTCGCATCTCCACCAACAACAACCGGGTCGATATCGCCGAGGAAGGCCTGGATTTCGCGATCCGTTTCGGCGACGGCGCCTGGCACGGGACCGAAGCGGACTATCTGTTCGCGGCGCCGGTTTCGCCCTTGTGCAGCCCCGAGATTGCCGCCCGGCTATCGAACCCGGAGAATTTGCTGGGTGAGACTCTGCTCCGCTCCTACCGCGCGGACGACTGGACGCGCTGGTTCGCTGCTGCAGGCTTGCAGGCGCCGCTGTTACGCGGGCCGATTTTCGATTCGTCCCAACTGATGGCCGATGCGGCGACGCAGGGGCAGGGCGTCGCGCTGGTGCCGCACACCCTGTTCGCGGCCGCGTTGGCGAGCGGGCGGCTGGTGCGTCCGTTCGCGATCGAGGCCGATATCGGCGCTTACTGGCTGACGCGGCTCAAGTCGCGGGTGGTATCGCCCGAAATGGCAGCATTCCGCGACTGGCTGATGAGCGAAGCCGGCGCCTAGCTGGAGGCCAGGCTGTGCTGCGAATAGATCGCGCGCCACCGCCCGTCCCGATAGACGAAGATGTCGCAGGAACTGACGGGAATGCTGCCATCGCCCTTGTCGAGTATCCAGGTGAGGACGGCGGTATCGCCGACGATCCGGACATCGGCATGGGAAGGATGGGCGGCTTTCCACGCCCTCACGGCATCCGCCATCGCCGGATCGGGGCCGCGGCGGCGCGCATTGTCGACCAGGCGCTGCTTGTCGGTCACTTCGCCCTTGGTGCCGATCGAGCGATAATCGGGCAGCAGCAGCGCATCGAGGAAATCGGCGTCGCCGCGCACTTCAGCCTGCAGCCACTGATCGTCAGCGGCGATCACTGCGGCGGCGGTGCGCGGCTCTGGCGCGGCGAATGCCGTCCCGGCCCAGGATGCCGCCAGAAATCCGATCACGACAAATTGCATGTCCATCCCTCGCGCTGATCACCCGGCGAATGCCGCCGATCGCGCGTCTTAGCCTAGAGTCCACCAGCGGAAAGGGCCAGATGACTTGCCGGCGCCGGTGCCAGAGCTTACAGCCTAAAGTCGGCACCTTCGCGAATGCGGCGCTCCAGCGTCGCGCGCATCGGCGACATTTCGGCGGCCGGGGCCGGCGCGGTCCCGGTCCGGGTCAAGCGCATCGCGCAAAAGACGGCGATGGCCAGCAGCACGAACAGGACGATCGCAATGATCAGCATGGGTTCCTCCCGGCGGCACCATCGTTTGCGGAACGATCTGGTTCCTTCGCCCTGCTACCCGACAGGCTCCGCAACAAGACGAATAGGTGGTTAACCCAGCCGGGATGGCCTTCCTGTGACGCAGCGCACTAGGCGCAGCTCTCTACGCAAGCGAGTTCGGCATCGCGCCGGTATGGGCAACGGCATCGCAGCCCGGACGTTTCCTCACGCGGTCCGCGTTCAGGCCTTTGCGTCGCGTATCGCTTCCAGCTCGGCCAGCCGCACCGGATCACCCTCCGCAAGGGTTTCTTCCAGAAACAGGTCACTTGGTATGTCGCGTACCGACTGTTCAGACTCGCCAAATTCTGGAGCAATGACAGGAAAGGCATCGACCAGCTCGCGAAGAAATCCCCTGTCCAGCTCGTCGAGCCTGTGCGCCAGCCACTCCATCATCTCAACCGCCACATCGGGATCGAGAATGTCGTCGCCGGTCTGATCAAGAAACAGAAAGACATCGGCGATAATCCGCGCGATCTGTGTAGCAATCATGGCTTCACCACCCTTACCTTTATGTTCGTAACGTTTGCGTCCCGAAGCATTTTTAGGGCCGCGATTTTTTCCTTTTCGTTGGGAATCTCCCATATCCCGATGAGGCGGTTTTGCGTCAGCGCCTGAGACTGGCGCATCAACTGGGCACGCCCTCGCGGCCGATTTACGACTCTCAGCTTCCGGTCGATCACGTACTCACCCTGTACGCCATCGAACTTGACCGGCCGTTTCGAGCCGTCCGGCATCGTGCGCGTCAATGTTGGTGCTTGACCGGGCCTGGAACCCGTCGCCGCATCATTATAGCGAGTGGCCGGCTTTTCGGGGCCAAGATTCTCCTTCACCCAGCCGATCTGCGGCGGCTCGTGGACCACGGGCGGTCTTGCGTTGCGAAGAGCGCGCACCGCGGAGACCTTGGAGAGCGCCGCCCCCGGTGCGACCGTCAGCGCGACGTTCCCCGCGACCGATCCGGTGGCACGGCCGATATCGCGCGCAGAAGCATTCGCGATTGCCTCCTTGGCGCGCGAGACCTGAACGCGCGCCGGCACATCTTCAGCCGCAATCGCGGCATCGATCATGGTCGCGACCCCGGGGCCCGCGTTGCGAATGGTGGTGACCGGGTTCGTCGTCACCGCGGAATATAGCCCGCTACCGTACCCTTCGCGACGCCGCCAAGCCCTTCACCTACGCCACCGACGAACTCCGTAACCGGATTGGGCTGCTTGCCTGGCCGTGGCCGGCTGCGATGGCCAATTTTCAGCGCGCGATCAGCCCCGCCTGCGCCGTAATTGCGTCCCGCTCCAGTGAAGGTGAACCTGCCGTTCGCCGGATCGTGCCAGGGATTGAATTTGAGTTCGACTTCGCCGGGAGCCAAGGCACGCGGCACTTTGCCGGTCCGGAGCCAATGCGAAAACGCGCTTTGCTGATTGCCGTCCGATGTATCGGTCATGCCGCTGTTCCCCCTCGATGCGGCAAGAACATTTGAGCAACATTTTCCTACGAGTCAACGCAAATGCGCGCTGGCTGTCCTCGGGTGAAAGCTGAAGATTGGTGCGGTCGAGAAGACTCGAACTTCCACGTCCTTTCGGACACAACGACCTCAACGTTGCGCGTCTACCAGTTCCGCCACGACCGCACTCGAAACACTCCGCCGGACGGGTCCGGCGCTGGCAAGGCCGCTGCCCCTAGCAGAGCAGTTCGACCCCGGCAACAGGGGTTTATGACCGGCTGCCGACGAAGCTCAGCTTCAGCTCGCGCGCCCCTTTGGGCACATCCACCTCTGCCGCGTTGAACTCGGCGGCGGCGCCGGGCGCCAGCGTGCGCATCGGCGGGGTGATCACCCAGTTATAGACGACCCTGCCTTCGGAATCCTGCAGTTCCGCCTGGATGTCCGGCACGCTCTGGCGCTCCCGGGTCGGGTTCACGACGCGGCCGGTGAGCGCGAACAGTTCGTTGCCGCTCGCCAAGGTGCGCCGCTCCGGCTTGCGCGGCACTTCCAGAAGCAGCGACACCGTCGACCCGCCGCCAGCACCGAAGCCGAGCTGGCCGCGGATCTTGTCGAGCCCCACAAATTGCAGCGCCGCTGCGCCTGCCAGCAGCAACAGGCCGATGACGGCGGCAATGATTGTCCAGCGTTTTGCCGGGTTGCGGCGCGATGGGATCGGCTCGTCATAGCCGCCATAATCATAATCGTCCGCCGGTGGTGCGGGCTCCGGTTCCGGCGGCGGAGCGGCAGCTTCGGGCTCCGGCGCCTTGGCTACAATCGGGGGCTCCTGGCCCGGCGGCCATTGGTGCCAGCTATGGCCGCATTTTGCGCACCGCACCGCGCGCCCATTGATGCCGATCGCATCATCGGGGATCGTGTAGCGCGTTTTGCACGACGGGCATTCGAGGATCATGTGGCGCGGGCCCCTTTGCGCCTTCTTAACCGTGCCGCGACTCGCAGCGCAAGCGCGGCTCCTGAGCAATCCCCAGTTGTGTCAAGCACGGCGGCCATGCAATTGACGCCATGAAGGGGTGAAAGCGAGGGCGGTGGCGAACATCGTGCAGTTCGAGAATGTGGGTCTGCGCTATGGCATGGGCGCGGAAACCCTTTCGGACGTCACCTTCACGCTCGCCTCCGGCGCGTTCTATTTCCTCACGGGCGCTTCAGGCGCGGGCAAGACCTCACTGCTTAAGCTGCTCTACCTTGCCCAGCGGCCCAGCCGGGGGCTGATCCGGCTGTTCGGCGAGGATGTCGTCGGCATGCCGCGCGAGGGGTTGCCCGCGCTTCGGCGGCGGATCGGCGTCGTCTTCCAGGATTTCCGGCTGGTTCCCCACCTTTCCGCCTATGACAATGTCGCGCTGCCGTTGCGCGTGGACGGCGTCGACGAGACCGAGATCGAGGAGCGGGTCAGCGAGATGATTGCCTGGGTCGGCCTCTCCGGCCGGGCAAGCGCGCGGCCGGCGACGCTCTCGGGTGGCGAGCAGCAGCGCGTCGCGATCGCCCGCGCCGTCATCGGCCGCCCGGAAATGCTGGTAGCGGATGAACCGACCGGCAACGTCGATCCGGACATGGCGAACCGGCTGCTGCACCTGTTCGACGCCTTGAACCGGCTGGGCACCACCGTCGTCGTCGCGACGCATGACTTGCATCTGGTCGCGCGCGTGCCCAACGCGAAGATCATGCGGCTGGAGCGCGGGCGGCTGGGTGACCCGACCGGGGAGTTGCGCTATCCCCCGCGCGTTCCCGCATGACGATCCCGTTCGCCCCCACGCCCGCTGACCGGCGGTTGCTGCCCGAAGGCCGCGCGGCCGGGCCGATGCCCTGGGTGATCGCGATCATGGTCTTCCTGACCGTGCTCGCCGCCGCTGCAGGTCTGGCGCTGTCATCGGCCGCCGGTGGGCTGGGCGACCAGATCGCGGGTCGGGTCACGATCCAGATTGTCGAGGCCGACCGGGTCGCCCGCGATGCGCAGGCCGAGGCTGCGGTGCGGGCGGCCAAGGCGATGCCCGGCGTCGCGCAAGTCGCCAAGGTGAGCGATGAGGAAATCCGCCGCCTGCTCGATCCGTGGCTGGGCAGCGGCGGCCTGGAGCTCCCCGCGCCGGCACTGATCGACGTCGATCTGGCTGACCCCAACAGTCTGTCGCGGCTGAAGGCCGTGGTGATCGCGGCGGCGCCGTCAGCCCGGGTCGACGCGCATGCGCGGTGGCTGGCTCCCTTGCGCGACCTGATCGGCACGCTGCGCTGGCTTGCCGCCGGACTGGTCGTGCTGATGGGCGTGGCGACGGCTGCCTGCGTGGTACTCGCGGCGCGGGCTGCGCTGAACACGCATCGCGAGACGATCGACGTACTTCACCTGCTGGGCGCGACGGACATGCAGATCGCCCGTCTGTTCCAGCGCCGCATCGCACTTGACGCGCTGTTCGGCGGCGGGCTCGGCTTCGCGATGGGTGCACTGGTCCTGGCGCTGCTTTCCAGCCGGATCGGCGCGGTGGGATCGGAACTGGTCGGATCGGTGCGGCTGGCGGCCGGAAGCTGGCTGGCATTGATTGCGGTGCCGCTGGCCGGCGCTTTGGTCGCGACGGCGGCGGCGCGGCTCACCATCGAACGGGCGCTGAGGCAAATCCTGTGATCCGCCGCCTGCTCTCCTTCATCGTCCTGATCTGGACGATCGGCTTCGTGCTGTTCGCGGGCTTTCTGCCGCGACCGGCGGGCGAGCAGAAGACCGACGGCATCATCGTGCTGACCGGCGGGCCGAACCGGATCGAGCGCGGGCTCGCCGTGCTGGAAAAAGGCGAGGCGAAGCGGATGCTCGTATCCGGCGTCAACCTGACCGTCCGCCCGCGCGATTTCCTGATCATGTTCCATGTCTCGCCCACGCTCTTCGCGTGCTGCGTCGATCTGGGGCAGGATGCGGTGGATACGCGCTCCAATGGCGAGGAGTCGGCCGAATGGGTGAAGAAGCACGGCTATAAGAGCATTCGTCTTATCACGACCGACTGGCACATGCGCCGCGCTCGCTACGAACTGGGCCAGGCGCTGCCGAAGGACGTGACGATCCTCTCCGACGCGGTGCGGAGCGAGCCGGACCTGCGGATTCTACTCACCGAATATCACAAATATCTGCTGCGCCGCGCCGCCGCCCTGTTCGGGATCTGAAGCGGGTGCGCGGGATGCTCTTCAAGCTGGTTTTCTATCCGGGCAGCGTCGCTTTCGTGCTGCTCGCGCCACTTTGCGCACTGTTCGGGCAAAAGCCGCTAATCGCTCATGTCTATCGCTGGGCGCATTTTCATGATTGGTGCGCAAGGGCGTTGTTGGGGGTACGCTGGCGCATCGAAGGCCCAATGCCTGCCGGCCCCTGCCTGGTCGCGATGAAGCATGAAGCGATGTACGAGACGATCCAGGCCTTGCTGTTCCTCGACCGCCCGGCGCCGGTTTTCAAGCGCGAGCTGTTGAATATACCGATCTGGGGCGGTGCCCTGCGCCGCTATGGCGGCATCGTCGTCGATCGCGGCGCAGGCGCATCGGCGCTCAGGGCCATGCTCGCCGAAGCCAGGGCGCTGATCGCGGCCGGCCGCCCGATCCTGATCTTCCCCGAAGGCACGCGCGTGCCCCATGGCGAGCGGCCTGAACTCAAATCGGGCATCGCCGGTCTCTACCGGATGCTGAACCTTCCCGTCGTGCCGATCGCCTGCGACAGCGGCCGGTTCTTGCCGAGGCACGGCCCCAAAAAGACGGGCACCGTCACCTTCAGAGTCGGCGAGCCGATCCCGCCCGGCCTGCCGCGCGACGAAGTCGAAGCGCGTGTCCATGCCGCGATCAACGCGCTGAACGTCTAGGACCCGCCCCCGTCCGGCCGTTTCCATTCGAGATGGGAGCGGCCCCAATGGCGAACCGCGTGCATCAGCGGGCGGACCGATTGGCCGTGCTGCGAAATCTCATATTCGACATGCGACGGCGCGAGCGCATGCACATTGCGCACGATCAGCCCTTCGGCTTCCAGATTGCGCAACGTCTCGGTGAGGACTTTGTGGGAAACGTCTGGAATCAGGCGCCGCAGCTCGTTGAAGCGGCGCGTGCCGGAATCCAGAAAATAAAGGACGATCAGGCTCCATTTGCCGCCGATCGCGTTCAGCGCGGCGGTCATCGGGCACGAGGTCATCGGCGTTGGCGCTTCGTGGGCGGGCTCCGCTAAGTGCAATATCATCATCCTGTTTTTCCGGGTTACCGAAAAGTGCGTCCTTGCATCGCTAGCGCTTCCCCGGCCACGATCCGCCGATCCTGCGTCGCGGGAAATGATGAAAGCGGATTTCTACGAAAGCCGGTTGTGAAAAGATGAACTGGAGGCGGTGCTGATGCCCATGCTTGAGCGAAATGACCTGACTGCCGTCGACGACGCGGAAGGAGCGATCCAATGGCCGCGACCATGATCGGCAGATTTGGCGCTCTCTTCCTGCTTGCAGTCTCGCCTCTCCAGGGAGCGACGGCTGCAGCAGAATCTGTCGCGGCGCCTGTCCAGCGCGACGGACAGCATGATTTCGATTTCGAGACCGATACCTGGACGACCAATGTCCGCGTCCTGCGCAATCCCCTGACCGGGGCGGCGCCGGTCTGGGCCGAATATTCGGGAACGTCCGTTGTCAAACCCGTCATGAATGGCCGCGCCAATCTCGTCGAGCTTGCGGTCGGCGGCACGGCGGGGCGGATCGAGGGCGTATCGTTGCGGCTTTACAATCCGCGAACGGGCCAATGGTCGCTCAACTTCGCATCGTTCCGGGACGGGCTGCTGACCGCGCCGGTCTATGGCGGTTTCGACGGCAAGGGCAGCGGCACTTTCTACGGGCAGGACATGCTGGACGGCCGGGCAATCCTCGTCCGCTTCGTCATCACGCAGGTCTCGCCCAGGGAAGCGCGCTTCGTCCAGGCCTATTCGACCGATGGAGGCATCACATGGGAAGACAATTGGGTCGCGGTCGACACGCGGCGCTGAGCCTTGCCGTCGCGTCCGTGCTCGCGGCTTTCGCGCCCGATGCCGCGGCGGCGCAGTCCATGCCCGCCGATCTGGGTCGGTCGCTCGCCGCCTATCACAGCGCCACGATTCACAAGGATATCGCGGCTTTGTCGGGCCTCGTGACCGACGACTACATGCTCGTGAATTCCGATGCGAGCGTTCAGGGCAAGGACTCCTATCTCGCCGATTTCCGCGTGCCCGGCTTCGTGATCGAGCCCTATGCCGTTCAGCATCCAACCTATCGCAAGCTGGGCAATGCCGCGCTGACCGGCGGAGAAATGGACCTGAATTGGACACAGGACGGAATCCGGCAGCACCGGCATCTGCGCTTCATCCACGTCTGGGTGCGTGAGGCCGGCCACTGGCGGATCGCCTATTCGCAGCTGACGCGCCCGCCTGAGCCGCCAGCGCGATAGCCTCGACGAAAAGGCCGCCTCCCGAAGGAGGCGGCCCTGTTCATACTGGCCGGCCGTCAGCGTTGCTGCGAGCGATGCGCTGTATCGGGGTCGCGATTGCTTCCCTGCTGGCGGTTGTTGTTCTGGTTCGGGCTCTGCTGCGACTGCTGCCGATTGCCGAGGCCGCCCTGGCCGCCTTGCTGTTTCTGCTGGCGATCGCGGTCGTTGTTCCGGTTCTGCATGTCAGTCTCCTTACTCTCGGACGTATTGCGCCTGGGGTGAAGGCGCTGATGGGGAACGCTTGCCAGCCCTGGCTGTTTCGTCAGGCGGGGCGGGCTGGCCCTCACGCGCGGCCAGCCGAAGAGATGGGGTTCGATGACCTATTGTCTGGGAATGCTGCTGGAAGCGGGCCTGATCCTGATGGCCGACACGCGCACCAATGCAGGCATCGACAATTTCTCGATCTTCCGGAAGCTGCACGTGCTGGCCGACGGGCCGGACCGGCAGATCTACGCCGCGACGGCCGGCAGCCTTTCGGTCAGCCAGACCGTCATCAGCCTGCTTCAGGAAGATCAACTGGCAGCCGAAAGCGGCGAGCATAGCCACTCGCTGAACGCCGCGCCGACGATGTTCCGCGTCGCGCAATTGGTCGGCGAGGCCGTCGCCAGGGCGGGCGAGACAGTCGGCGCAGCGCTGGAGCGCGAGCATATCGAATCGTCGATCGAATTGCTCGTGGCGGGCCGGGTCGGCGACGGCCCGATCAAATTGTTCCTGGTCTACAGCATCGGCAATTTCATTGAATGCACCACCGAAGTGCCGTTCCTGCAGATCGGCGAGACCAAATATGGCAGGCCCATATTGGACCGTGCCGTCACCTATCGCACGCCGCTGCCCGATGCGGTCAAGGTCGGCTTTCTGTCCTTCGACAGCACGATGAAATCGAACCTCGGCGTCGCCCAGCCGATCGACGTGCTGATCCTGTCAGGCGACCGCTCGCGCCCGGCAATGATCCACCGGGTCGAGCGGGACGATCCCTGGTTCGACGACATCGCCGAGCGCTGGGCGCAGGCGCTTTACGATGCCGCCGCTGGCATCCCCAACCCGCCATGGACGGCGACCTATTAGCGTCAGTCGTGCGCGCGGCCGAAATCGGGGCGTGAATCGTCCTGGCCCTGCTCGATGATCGAGCGGCGGATGGCGCGGGTGCGGGTGAAGAGGTCGAACAGCGCGTCGCCATCGCCCCAGCGGATCGCGCGCTGCAGCGCGGTCAGATCCTCGCTGAAGCGCTGCAGCATTTCCAACACCGCGTCCTTGTTGGCCAGGAACACATCGCGCCACATAGTCGGATTGGAGGCGGCGATGCGGGTGAAGTCGCGGAAGCCGCCAGCGGAGTATTTGATCACTTCTGAACGGGTGACCTGCTCCAGATCGGAGGCGGTGCCGACGATCGTGTAGGCGATCAGATGTGGCAAATGGCTGGTGACGGCGAGCACCAAATCGTGATGCTCGGGCGTCATCGTTTCGACATTGGCGCCCAGGGCCTGCCAGAACGCCGCGACCCGCGCGACGGCGGCGGGGTCGCTGCCCTCGACCGGCGTCAGGATGCACCAGCGGCCATGGAACAGGGTCGCGAAGCCTGATTCCGGCCCACTATTCTCCGTGCCGGCGACTGGGTGGGCAGGCACGATCTGGTGGTTCGGCAGCGCCGCCTTCAGTGCCACCGCCACCCCGGCCTTGGACGATCCCACATCGCTGACGATCGCTTCGGCGGGCAGGTCGTTCGCGATGTCCCCGGCGATCGCACCAACCGCGCCCACGGGCACGCACAGGATGACGAAATCGGCGTCCGTCACCGCCGCGCCGGCGCTGTCGGCGATATCGTCGCACAGCTGCAGCCGGTCGGCGACCGCGCGGACGTCGGGGTCCGCGTCGTGCCCGGTCAGCCGCACCGTCGGCATGTGCGCGCGCACCGCCCGGGCGATCGACGATCCGATCAGTCCCAGCCCGATGATCGAGACGCGCGAAAAAGGGAGCATCGTCTTTACTTCGTCATTCTCGCGAAAGCGGGAATCCAGAGGGCTTTCCCGCCAGCGCGGCGTTTCCGGCTGGATTCCCGCTTTCGCGGGAATGACGAGAGGTTTGGATGCGGCATCAGCCCGCTTGCGCCACCAGCTTGCGCAGCGCTTCGGTCATGCCCCGCATTTCCGCTTCGGTACCGACGGTGATGCGTAGGCCGTGGCCGAGCCTTTGGCCGGGCAGCCAGCGCGTGATGTAGCCGGCGTCCATAAGGCCCTTGTACGCGGCTTCGGCGGTCAGCCGGCCCTCGAACAGGACGAGCAGGAAGTTGGCCTTGCTCGGCACCGCGCGGACGCCGGCATTGCCGAGGCCCGCGATCTGCTCGGCAAACCAGGCGCGCCATTTCGCATTGTGCGCTTTGGACCGCGCGACGAATTCCTCGTCGTTGAGCGCCGAGACTGCTGCGCTCTGGCCGGCGATGGTGATGTTGAAGGGCAGGCGGATGCGGTGCATCGCCGTCACGATCTCCGCCGCGGCATAGCCCCAGCCGATACGCTCCGCCGCCAGCCCGTGAATCTTGGAAAAAGTACGGGTTACAAGCACGTTGGGCGCGGTGCTGGCGAGGGCCAAGCCGCCATCATCCTCGTCCGCGTCCAGATATTCGGCATAGGCCTGATCGAGCGCCAGCAGCACGTGGCCGGGCAGGCCGGCGTGCAGCCGGGCGATCTCTCCGCGCGGGGTGAAGGTGCCTGTCGGATTGTTGGGGTTGGCGACATAGACGATTCGCGTCCGCTCTGTGACAGCGGCAAGGATCGCATCGACGTCTGTCGCATAGTCGTTGTCGGGCGCCACCACCGGCGCCGCGCCGACGCGCCGCGCCGCGATCTCATAGACGGCGAAGCCATAGCGCACGAAGATCACTTCATCGCCTGGCCCGGCGAACGCGCCGGCGGCGAGGTGGAGGATCTCGTCCGATCCGTTGCCGTAGATGACACGCATCGGATCGAGGCCGTATTTGGCGGCGATCGCCTCGCGCACGATCGCACCGCTCGCATCCGGATAGCGTTCCAGATTGCCCGCGGCGGCGCGGAACGCCTCCCGTGCGGCCTCGCTGGTGCCCAGCGGATTCTCGTTGGACGAGAGCTTGGCGACCTTGCGGCCATCGTCGGTGGTGGCGCGCCCCGGCACATAGGGGGCAATGTCCATGATCCAGGGTTTGGGCTGCGGTGCGGTCATGGCGGAGTGCCCTAGC
>JAFEEY010000022.1 GCA_018240865.1 Pseudomonadota bacterium
GGCACCATTACCGGTCAAGCTGAAATCTTCGTGTATCCGCCGCGCCGCGGGATATGCGCTTCGCTGGCTCGGGCCTAAGCAAGGCTCGGAGTCCACAGCACTGTCCGCCATGCAACATCCCCTTGCTTCTGCACGAGCAGCATAAAAACATTGCATTAGAATTGACTAATAGATTAGCGATCGCTAATCAATCTGCATGATGCAGTCAGCGCAGATTGACACCGTGCTCCGCGCGCTCTCGGACCCGACGCGGCGCGGGGTGTTCGAGCGGGTCGCCCGGGCGGAACTGAATGTGCTGGAGCTGACACGCGACAGCGGAGTCACGCAGGGCGCCGTGTCCCAGCATCTCAAGCTGCTCAAGCAGGCGGGGCTGGTGGTCGAGCGTCCGCAAGGCCGCAAGGTCTTCTACCGCGCACGGCCGGATGGCTTGGCGCCGCTGTTCGACTGGCTGAGCCACTATGATGTTTTCTGGCGCGACCGGTTCGCCGATCTGCGCGCGCTTCTCAAGGAGATCGACGAATGACCGACAATATGGTGCAGGCCCGCGCGCGCGAGATCGCGGTCGATGAAGTGTTTCCGCATGCGCCCGAAACGATCTGGCGCACGCTCGTCAAGCCGGAGCTGATGGCGCGGTGGATTAGAATGACGCCGGTCGGGTTCGAGCCGGTGGTCGGCAACCGCTTCACGTATCGGACCAGCCCGGCGGGCGAATGGGACGGGACAATCCAGTGCGAAGTGATCGAGGTGGAACCGAACCGCCGCCTTTCCTACAGCTGGCGAGGCGGCCACGCGGCGAACACCGGCTACGGCTCGCTGCTCGATACTGTGGTCACACTGACGCTGGAGCCGGTCGCGGGCGGAACGCGGCTGCGGGTGGTCCATTCGGGCTTTGAGCTGCCGCGCAACGAGACGGCTTATCGCAATATGAGCGGCGGCTGGGTCGGCGTTGTCGCCCGCGTCGGCGAGATTGCCGGCGAGCAGGCCTGAACCTGGTTTCCTTGAGCCAAGCAGGAACAATGTCATGACGCAGGAACTACCTCGGAACCATCCGCCGGTCGTGTCGCCAGACGCATGGCGGGCCGCGCGCGACGCGCTGCTGGTCAAGGAAAAGGCCCATGTCCGCGCTCGCGATGCGCTGGCGGCGGAGCGGCGGCGGATGCCCTGGATGGCGGTCGAGAAAGACTATGTCTTCGAAGGGCCCGATGGCCGGGCGAGCCTGGTCGATCTGTTCGCGGGCCGCCGCCAGTTGATCGTGTATCGGGCTTTTTTCGAGCCCGGTGTGTTCGGCTGGCCCGATCATGCCTGCCGCGGCTGTTCGCTCGGGGCCGATCAGGTCTCCAATCTCGTCCATCTCAACCAGCGTGACACGACGCTCGTCTATGCGTCGCGTGGGCCGCAGCCCGATATCGCACGGCTGAAGGCCCGGATGGGGTGGCATCGGATTCCCTGGTACACGATCACCGACAGTTTCGACGCGGATTTCGGCGTCGACGAATGGCACGGGCACAATGTATTCATCCGCGACGGCGCCCAGGTCTATCGCACCTATTTCATCGACAGTCGCGGCGACGAAGCGATGGGGACAGTGTGGAGCTATCTGGACCTGACGCCGCTCGGCCGCCAGGAATCGTGGGAGGATTCGCCGGAAGGCTATCCCCAATCTGCACCCTACAAATGGTGGAATTGGAACGATAATTACGATGCCGAAGACCGGCCCGACCCGAAATGGGTCGAGATTTCGGACGCGGGGGAAGCGGCGTTCCGCGATCCCGACGCGCCGGTGAAGGCATGAGCGCAGCACGGCTGCTCGCGCTTTCCGCGAGCCCGGTCTTCGCCATCATGACGCTGCTGAGTTATGTCTACGCCCGGCACCCGGCATATTGCTCGGGAGTGGGCGGGTTTGATGGCATGACTGTGATGTACGGCCTTATGAGCCTGTTCCACGCGCCACCATGGCTGAATCTCCGCCGAGGACGTCGGGCGATCGACCAGGAAGCGGGGTTGGTCGCCTGAAAATCGCCAGCCGGCTTGCAGCCGGTTTCACGCACGCGGTAGGGGCGCCCGGATTCGGGCTTCCGCCTTCATGCTGATGGAGGCCCCAAATGGTGCAGGCGGTTATGCGCGGGATTTTTCTTCTTTCGGCCTTTGCTGCTTTGTCTTTGCCGGGCGCAGCGCTCGCCCAAGGCGCGAAGGCCAGTTCCGCGCCGGAACTGGCGCGCGCGATCGACACGTTGAGGCCGGGCCAATGGGTGTGGGCACCGCTGGTTGCGCCGGCTGGCCCCGTCATCGTCTATGTCGATCTCTCCAAGCAGATCGCGATCGTCTATCGTAATGGCATCCGTATCGGCGCGACGACGATTTCGTCCGGCAAGGACGGATATGACACGCCGACGGGCGTGTTCACGATCCTGCAGAAGGACGCCGATCACCGTTCGAGCAAATACAACAACGCGCCGATGCCGTTCCAGCAGCGGTTGACCTGGGACGGCGTCGCTCTGCACGCCGGCGGCCTACCGGGCTATCCCGAAAGCCATGGCTGCGTGCATTTGCCTTACGAATTCGCGAAGCAATTGTTCGCCGTCACGAAGCTCGGCATCACCGTTGTGGTGCAGGGGCACGCCGCCAATCACGTCCGGACGACGCCCAACAGCCTGCTCGCTTCCTTCGACGCCAAAGGCCAGCCGGTGGAAACGCGGCCGCTCGAAGGCGCCGAATATCGCTGGCAGCCGGAACTGGCGCCGGCCGGACCGCTCAGCATCATCGTTTCCAAGACCGATCAGCGCGTGGTAGTGCTGCGCAACGGCGTCGAAATCGGCCGCAGCGTTGCCCGGGTCGACGATCCGGATCCGGGCTCGCACGTCATCAACCTGGTGATGCGGGGCGGTAGACCCGCCTGGGTCTATGTCGGCCTGCCCGGCCACGCGGAAGACGAAGGCAAGGCGCTCGACGAAGCGACGATCAACCGGGTCCGTATGCCGCGCGCTTTCTACCAGCTGGTCAAGGCGCAGCTGACGCCGGGCGCCACGATCCTCGTCACCAATTCACCCGTCGGTGCCGAACCGCTGGAAAAGCTGACGATCATGGACGCAGTCGCGCCGCAGCCTTGACGAGGTAAGTCATCGCACCATCCCCGCGGCACTCATAAGCAGCGGATCAGCTTCGCCCGCTTGCCTTTCAGCAGCGAGATGGTCTGATGGGGGCGGCCTGGCCGCTTGATCGTCAGGGCAAGCGTGTCGCCGGTAATGCGTCCCTCAAAATCAGCCTTCGCGGCAACGGGCGCCGCGTCAGCGGATTGAGGCCCAGGCGCATAATCTTCCCAGGTACCGCGCACCTTGAAAGTGCCCGACCTGGACAGTTTTACTGGTCCGAACCGGCCGGCGCTGCAATCCTGCTGCAATAAGCCGCCTGTGGGGCTGACAGCCAACATCGCCCCCGGTCCGCTCCAGACGCCCGTCAATTCGGTGGCGAAGGCGGGGGGCGTCATCATGGTAGCGGCGGCAACGAGCATGGTTGCATCGAGAAACCTCATCATATTTCTCCGGCACGGCGAACGCCGCCGCCCTCTCGGGAAAATCGCCAGCCTCGCATGGCTCCTTCGTGCGCTTTATCTCCGCTCAGCAACCGCGGTGATTTATTCTCTTAGCGAATAACGGTCTCTCTCTCTTGAGGGCGGATTCAAAAAATTGGGCGGATGGGACTGTTTCCCACCCGCCCAGCAAGTGTCAGCGCTTAAGCGTAGGTCATCGCGATCCTGCGCGAACGGCGCACCCCGATACCCGCCATGCCGAAGCCCGCGATCATCATTGCCCAGGTCGCCGGTTCGGGCACGGCGCCTGCATGGATACCCGCGATCCAGGTGCTCCAGCGCGAACCGCCGGTTCCGCCCGGATGACCATCTTCCGGCCGGTTATATTCGCGGGCGAATTCACCGATCAGGTAGAAGCCGTCATAGCTGTTGGGATCAACGGAGACCTGCGAATAATCGCCCCAACGCTGACGTCCCGCGGCCGGCTGACCGAAAATGCTGCCATTATGGTAATCGTTGGTCAGGCTTTCCTTCAGCAGCAACTCGTCGCTGGTCTGGACCAGCGTGCCATCGGCAAGCGTTTTGTAAACGCGCGCCATGAAGCTGATCTTGCCAGTGGTCGGATCGAGGCCCGAACGGTTATAGCCCACCACGACCTGTCCTTTCGCGTTCACCGCGATCGAGCCCTGATAATAGTCGTAACCGGCGTCGCCGATGTCGAACTGATCAAGAATGTTGTTCGTCGCGGAATCGATCACGACCATCCGCAGACGTGCTTCGTCCCGATTGTCGAGCAGCGAGTCGACGGTGTGCAGCATGTAGATGCGGCCGTTGACTTCGTACACGCTGCTGCTGATCCGCTCGTCGAGCGCGTCGATGACGCGCTGATTCGCGACGATCGTCGCCGGCTGGCGGGCCGCTCCCTGAGTCTGGAACGGATCCTCGCCCAGATAATGAACCGCACCTTCGCTGGCGCCGGCGGCGCTGTTCGGGTTCAGTCCGTTAATGTCGTACCGCATCGAATCGTAGAAGAAGAGCGAGGCGGTGACGGCCTTGCCGGTCGATCCGGCGTCGCTGCTGTTGACGCCCTGGATCGCGAAGCCGCGGTCCTGGACCTGCGTAGTGCCATTGTAGGGCGTGACGAACTGCTTCATCCCCGCCGTGGTCGGCGCGCCGGCGTTGAACAGGCTGTTCAACGGGATCACATTGAGCGTGGTGCCGCGGAAGCTGTTTGAGCCGCCGGCCGTGGCAGGAGCGAAATTGTTCGTGCCGATGTAAACGGCGTTCTTGTCCAGCGCGAGCGTCGGATAGTCCGCGGTGGCGCCGAAGCCGAGGCCGGCATAGCCCTCAAACTTGGTCGACTTCCAGCTGCCGAGCGCGTTGTCGGTGTCCGACACGGCGATCTGCAGATCCTTGGTGTTGGCGCCGAACGACACCATGACGAAACGCTTCGCATCTGAATTGTACATGATGCGGGTATCGCCGTTGGCGCCCGTCTGGCCGGCCGCGGCCCAGAAGTCGGTATCCTTCATCAGCGCCAGCCGCTGGCCGGTGTATTTATTATATACGCTGTACGAACCGTTGGTGGTCACGACATATTGCGACATGCCGACCGCGCCCATCGTGTCGGGCGGAATGAAATTGCGGGCGAGCAGCGCATTGTCATACTGCGTGCTGCCTTCAAAGCCGACGAACACCTGCGCGCCAGCGTTGATCTGCGGCGCCAGGCGCGTGCCTTGATCGGTGATATCACCCGGAATCTGGATGGTCGGACCTTGAACCCCCTTCGTTTCCCACCAGGCATGCTTGATGGTCTGCGCGGACGCTGTGGTCGAACCAAGTAGTCCCAGCGCAGTCGCCGCCAGCGCGGCCACTTTCAGCTTTTGCATGTTATTACCCCTTCCCAAAGCAAGGGCACTTCAGCGCACAGCCAACGGCCGACACCCCCATCCCCCTCGCGCGACTCACATTAAGTCGTGACAACAATTAGCTTTTTGATTGTCGATGATGTCAAGTTGATCAGAGCAAAACTCAAGGAACTGTTCTGATGTGGGTCGCTGTAATATATTACCAACTCCCAATGTGCAAAACGCGATTCTTGCATGTTAACCTCGATACGCTCCGTCCACCCCGACGGAGAGGGGTCAAGTGATCACGGCATATTTGAAAACTCCAGATCCCCTTCTGGAGCAGCTGCAAGATCACTTGACCCGCGTTCCCTCTTCGTGTGCAAATTAATGCCTTTAGCCCGCTGCACCCCGGCCTTCGCACAGTGGAAAATCCCAAAAAGGGTGCCCCTCGCGCGAATGTTTCGCTGGGGTTAGAAAGCTGCCGATGCATATTTTAGTTGTTGAGGATGATGCCGAGACACGCGGTTTCGTCGAGCGCGGTCTGCGCGAGGCCGGGCATGACGTGGCGACCGCGGCATCCGGACCAGAGGGGATCGATCTCGCGGCCTGCCATTGCTTCGACGCTATCATTCTGGATCGCATGCTGCCCGGCGTTGATGGCCTCGGCATTGTCGAGGCCCTGCGCGCGCGGGGCGACATGACGCCGGTGCTGATGCTCACCGCCCTTGGCTCGATCGCCGACCGCGTGGACGGCTTGAATGCCGGCGCCGACGACTATCTGATCAAGCCTTTCGCTTTTTCGGAACTGGCGGCGCGCATGGCGGCACTGGGGCGCCGCCTGTCGGCCAATGCAGGCGCGCCGCGTCTGACCGTTGGCGACATCGTGATGGACTTCGAACGGCGCACCGTCCACCGGCAGGGGCACCGCATCGCGCTGCAACCACGAGAGTTCCTGCTTCTGGGCGAGTTGATGCGCAATGCGAACCGTATTGTGACCCGCAAGATGCTGCTGGAGCATGTCTGGGACTTTGACTTCGATCCCCAGACTAACATCGTCGAATCGCACCTCAGCCGCCTGCGTTCCAAACTCAATGCCGGGTTCGGTGAAGATGTGATCGAGACGGTTCGCGGCGAGGGCTACAGGTTCCGGTCGGCTTGATGCGACGGTTGCTTGCACGGTCAACCAAGGGTGTCGCGCTGCAGGTCAGTGCGTTGTTAATATTCGCTGCCTTTACGATCGGCGTCATCGTCTACGCGATCGCGCACGAAGCCGTCGAGGCCCGGATCGACGAGACGATGGAAAAAGAGCGCACGGCATTGCTGGCTACGCCCGGGCAGGACCGGCTCAGCGCGATTGCCGCAGCGATCAAGCAGCGTGCTCCGATTACGCGGCCTCGGCATATCCTCGTGCTGCTGGTCAATGATCATGGGCGGCGGATCGCCGGCAATTCACCCACCGGAGCGCCCGGCGAAACAGGCTATAATGAGTTCCTTCGCAGCAATGAGGGCCGGATGGCGCAAGCCACGATCGCCGCAGTCGAAGGCGGTGCGCTGATCATTGCGGCGGACCGCAGCGATCGCGAGAAGGTCGATCGCGCGTTGCTGATGGTTCTGGGTGGCGGCTTTGTGGCCGTCGTTGCGCTCGCGATCGGCGGCGCCTGGACGGTCAGCACCGTCACCGGCAAGCGGTTGAGGGCGATCGACCAGACGGCGCGAGCGATCATCGACGGCGACTTCAGCCGCCGCGTTCCGCGCGACGAATCGGGAAGCGAGTTCGACCGGGCGTCGGCGACGCTCAACCGGATGCTTGATCGCATCTCGGCGCTGATGGACAATCTGCGGCAAGTTTCCAGCGACGTCGCACATGATCTGCGCACGCCGTTGTCGCGTCTCCGCAACCGGCTCGAGGAAATCAGGGATGCCGCGAGCGATCCGGCCGGCAAGGCGGGCATCGATGCGGCCATCGGTCAGGCTGACGAGGCTCTGGAGATTTTCGCTGCCCTGCTGCGTATTTCTGAGGTGGAAGCTCTCGGAGTGCGGCGGAATTTTGCTCGGGTTGAGCCGGGCCGGCGGCTAGCCGATCTTGTCGACACCTACCGCCCTGATGCGGAAAGCAGTGGTCACCGGCTGATCGCCGAAATCGACTTCTCGGTATCGGTTACCGGCGACACGCGGCTACTCGTACAGCTCGTCAGCAATCTGCTGGATAATGCGCTCCGTCACACGCCCTCGGGAACCGCGGTGACGGTGACGTTGCGCGAGTCGAAAAAGCAGATTGAATTGATGATCGCGGACGACGGGCCGGGCGTCGCCCAAGCCGATCGCGCGCGCCTCTTCGAGCGTTTTTCGCGCGGAGAGTCGAGCCGGTCAACCTATGGCCATGGGCTGGGTCTTGCTCTTGTCCGTGCCATCGCCGCTGCGCACGGGGGCGAAGCGCGGCTGTTGGACGGGCCGGGATTTGCCGTCAGCGTGACGCTGCCCGCCCCGTAATATCATCGCGAGACTTGGATCAACCGCCTCGCTATGCCTCTGCGTCTATGGCCGACGATCGCACCATCACCCAGAATCCCGACATCCGTTTTCTCGGGCGCCTGCTCGGCAATGTGATCCGTCACTATGGCGGCGAGGCCCTGTACCGGCGGACCGAATATATCCGCTCTGCCTCTGTGGACCGGCATCGTGGGGTCGCCGAGGCGGATGCAATCGACCCGGGGCTTGATGCGCTCAGCATCGACGACACGCTCTCTTTCGTTCGCGGCTTCATGCTCTTTTCCATGCTCGCCAATCTGGCCGAGGACCGGCAGGGCGTGGCCGCGGAGCCGGGCGCCGACGTCGCTCACGCGATCGAGCGGCTACGCGGCGAAGGGGTGTCTGGCGCCTCGATCGCCGAGCTTCTGAAAGGCGCGCTGATCGCGCCGGTGCTGACCGCACACCCGACCGAAGTGCGGCGCAAGAGCATGATCGATCACCGCAACCGCATCGCGGACCTGATGGCACTGCGCGATACCGGCGCGGTCGAGACGCCGGACGGCGACCCGATCGATCTCGCCGTCGAGCGCCAGATCGCATTGCTATGGCAGACGCGGCCACTGCGCCGCGAGCGGCTCTATGTGGCGGACGAGGTTGAGACGGCGCGCGCCTATTTTCAGGACGTGTTCCTGCCGGTGCTGCCGATGCTGTACGCGCGCTGGGAACGGTCGCTTGGTGAACGCCCGCCAAGCTTCGTCCGGCCCGGATCCTGGATCGGCGGCGACCGCGACGGCAATCCGTTCGTGACCGCCGACTCGCTGCGGCTGGCGCTTTCACGCGGCGCGGCGACCGCGATCGCCCACTATCTCGACCGTCTCCACGCGCTTGGCGGAGAGCTCTCGATTTCGTCAAATCTCGCCCATGTCGATCCGGCGTTGCTCGCGCTGGCCGGCACGAGCCATGACGACGCGCCGGCTCGGGAAGACGAGCCTTACCGCCGTGCGATCTCCGGCATCTATGCCCGGCTGAGCGCGACCTATGAGGCGCTGACCGGTCGCGCTCCGCCGCGCCCCACCCAGATTGCGGCCGAGCCCTATGCGAGCCCACGCGATCTTCGCCGCGACCTGCTGACGCTCGGGCGTTCGGTCGGCAGCGAAGGCGGGCCGCTGGCCGGTCCCGGCCCGCTCGGCCGGCTGATCCGTGCGGTCGAGACTTTCGGATTCCACATGGCGACGCTGGACATGCGCCAGAACAGCGCCGTGCACGAGCGGGTCGTTGCAGAGTTGCTGGCCAGGGCCGGAGTCGAGGCCGACTATGCCACGCTCGATGAGGGGGCACGGGTCGCGCTGTTGTTGCGCGAGCTTGGCACCGCGCGGCTGCTTGCGACTCCCTATGCGGAATATTCGGACGAGACGCGGAGTGAGCTTGCGATCGTCCGGGCAGCGGCGGAAGCGCATGCGCGCTACGGCCCGGCCGCGATCACCACCTACATTGTGTCGATGTGCAAATCGGTGTCCGATCTGCTCGAGGTCCATATTCTGCTGAAAGAGGCCGGACTGTACCGGCCGGGCGGCGCACCGGCGGTGATGGCGGTGCCGCTGTTCGAAACGATCGCCGATCTGGAAGCGGCGCCGGAGATCATGCGCGGCTGGTTCGCGCTGCCGGGCGTGGTCGATTGGGCGAAAGCGCGCGGGCGACAGGAAGTCATGCTCGGCTATTCGGACTCGAACAAGGACGGCGGCTACCTCACGTCGGTCTGGTCGCTGTTCCGCGCGAGCGAGGCATTGCGCGACGTATTCGCCCGGGCCGGCGTTGCGATGCAGTTGTTTCATGGCCGCGGCGGCGCCGTCGGGCGAGGCGGCGGCTCATCCTTCGCCGCCATTCTTGGCCAGCCGGCGGGAACGGTGCAGGGCCGGATCAGGATCACCGAACAGGGCGAAGTCATCGCCGCCAAATATGGCACGCCCGAAAGCGCGGCCGCCAATCTGGAAGCGATCACGGCCGCCACGCTCCTCGCCAGCCTGGAGCCGGAAGTGGTGTCCAATGTGGACAGGCCGCGCTTTGAAGAGGCGATGGCGACGCTGTCGGTGGATGCATTTAGGGCCTACCGGTCATTGGTCTATGAAACGGACGGGTTCCGGACCTTCTTCCGTCAGATGACGCCGATCGCGGAGATCGCGACGCTGAAGATCGGCTCACGCCCGGCCAGCCGCACCAAGTCCGACGCGATCGAGGATCTGCGCGCGATCCCGTGGGTGTTTAGCTGGGCGCAGGCGCGGGTGATGTTGCCGGGATGGTATGGTGTCGGACACGCGCTCCACGCTTTCCCGGATAAGGGACTGCTGCAGGGGATGGCCGAAGCCTGGCCCTTCTTCGCGCCGACGCTCGCGAATCTGGAAATGGTGCTGGCCAAGTCCGACATGGCGATCGCCGCGCGTTATGCCGGGCTGGTCGAGGACAAAGCGGCGGCGGACGCCATTTTCGGCCGCATTCGCGACGACTGGCATCGCACCCGGGACGCGCTGTTGACTGTGACCGGCCAATCCCGGCTGCTCGAAAAGACGCCGGCCCTCGACACGTCGATCCGGCTGCGCCTGCCTTATATTGAGCCGCTCAATCTGTTGCAGATCGAGCTTCTGAAACGCCACCGGGCCGGCGAGGGCGATCCACGCATCGCGGAAGGCATCCAGCTTTCGATCAACGCGATCGCGACAGCGCTGCGCAATAGCGGCTGACAGCGACGAACTGGTTTGAATCCGCGCCGAACCGTTGGATGTCGCGATGCGTCTGCGTAACGAAACCCTTGCCGACGCCGGACACTTTTGTGAGGTTCCCGGCCGCTGATTGGGGGAGTTTTTAGACAATGATTTTGGTCGCGATAGCGTTATTGCAGGCAACGGCTCCGGCACAGAATGCCTCGAGCGTGCAACCGGTGGCAGCGCCCGAGGCGTCGCCTGCCGCCGACGAAGGCTCCGAAGGGCCCAAGATGAAGCGTGTTTGCAAGAAGGTCATGGACCCGCGCGTGCCCACGCTCGCGTCGCGCCAGACCGTCTGCAAATATGTGCCTGCCGACGAGGATAAGCCGTCCAACCGGTGACATCCCAACCGATCCTTGCAGAGCGTGACGGTGCGATCCTCACCGTCACGCTCAATCTTCCGGAAAAGCGCAACCCTGTCTCGGATCCGGCAGTGATCGCCGGACTGGAGGAGGTGCTTCGGGCGGCCGACGCCGATATCGGCGTGCGCGCCGTGATCCTGACCGGAGCAGGGATTGCCTTTTCATCCGGCGGCGATCTGAAGGCGATGAAGTCCGGCACCGGGCTGCGTGCGGCGTTGCCCGCGCAGACACGACGCAATTACCGGGAGGGCATTCAGCGGCTGCCTTTGCTGTTCCATAATCTGGAAGTGCCGGTGATCGCCGCGATCAATGGACCGGCGATCGGCGCCGGCCTCGATCTCGCCTGTATGTGCGATGTGCGCGTTGCTGCCGACACGGCGATTTTCGCGGAGAGTTTCGTGAAGGTCGGCATCGTGCCGGGCGACGGCGGCGCCTGGCTGCTGCCACGCATCGTCGGCTTCTCGGTCGCGACCGAATTGGCACTGACCGGCGAAACGTTCGACGCGGCGGAAGCGCTGCGCATCGGCCTTGTCTCGCGCGTGGTTCCGGCCGCCGATCTGATGGCCGCGGCGCGCAAGGTCGCCGACCGGATCGCCGTCAACCCGCCGCATGCGGTCCGCATGACCAAAAGGCTGCTCCGTGAGGGGCAGACGGCGACTTTGTCCAACATCCTCGAACTGTCCGCCGCGATGCAGTCGCTCGCCCACGCGACCCGCGACAATGACGAAGCGATCGACGCTTTCATCGAAAAGCGCCGGCCGAATTTCACCGGCGAATAGCCTCAATAATTGAGCATGATCCTGCGGGCGAGGGCGGGAGAGATTTCGCTCACGATCCGCAGCATCCGGGTCGCGCCGATATAGGCTTCGGTCTTGCCGCTCTTGATCGCCGCGACGATGGCGGCGGCGCAGTCCTGCGCAGACATTTTCTTGTGCGTGTTTTCCACGGTCATGCGAGTTTCCACCACTGGTGGCAGCGCCTCGATCACAGTCATGTTGCTGCCCTTCAACTGGTGCCGCAGCGCCTGCGTGAAACTGCGTAAGCCGGCCTTGGTCGCACAATAGACGCCGGCCGCGCTCGGTGCGATCGCGAGGCCCGAAGTGACGTTGACGATCGCCGCTTCCGGCCGCTGACGGAGCGTCGGGAGAAATTTGGCGATCAAATGCATCGGCGCATTCAGGTTGAGGAAGATCGCGCGATCGGTCTGATCCAGATCGAAGCCGTTGAGAAGATCGCGCGGTCCGCCCATGCCGGCATTGTTGATCAGGATATCGAGCGCGACGCCGTCCAGCGCCTGCACGACCTTGTCGCAGCCGGCGCCGGTGCTGAGGTCGGCTTCGATGGCTTGGAAATTCGCCTCGCGTGCCGCGGCAAGTCGGCCGGGATCGCGCCCGGCCACGACCACGATCGCGCCTTTCGCTTTCAGCTGCCGAGCAATCTCCAGCCCGATCCCGTCGGTTCCGCCTGTCACCAAAGCCGTCTTGCCCGCGATCCGCATTCGCCCCTCCATTGCCGCATGCCGCGGTCGGGCCTAACTCTGCCATTGCATGTCCCGCCCGCAAAGCCCCGACCGTTTCAATGAAGAGGCCGCAACTTACTCGGTGCGCGGCGCTGACGCGCCCGATCTGGAAGCGGGCGTCGCAGCGATCCGCAACGTGCTGAAAACATTGCCGGTGCGGCCCGGTGTGTACCGGATGCACGATGTGCGCGGCGATGTGCTCTATGTTGGCAAGGCGCGGGCGCTCCGGAACCGGGTGACGAACTATACCCAGGTCGCTCGGCTTTCGAAGCGACTGCAGCGCATGGTCGCGCAGACCCGGTCGATGACGATCGTCACGACCAACAACGAGGCGGAAGCATTGTTGCTCGAAGCGCAGCTGATCAAGCGCTACCGCCCGCCCTACAATGTCCTGCTGCGGGACGACAAAAGCTTCCCCTACATTCTGCTCCGCGCCGATCACGACTTTCCGCGCATCCAGAAGCATCGCGGCGCGCAGAAGATCAAAGGCAATTATTACGGCCCCTTCGCCAGCGCCGGGTCGGTGACGCGAACGCTGAATGCATTGCAAAAGCTCTTCCTGCTCCGCTCCTGCACCGACAGCTTCTTCGCCAATCGCTCGCGGCCGTGCCTGCTTTACCAGATCAAGCGCTGCTCGGCGCCGTGCGTCGGGCGGATCGACGAGGCGGCCTATGGCGAGCTAGTTGGAGACGCCAAGGCGTTCCTGGCCGGAAAATCGACCCAGGTGCAGGCCAAGCTTGGCGCCGCGATGCAGCAAGCGTCCGAAGCGATGGATTTCGAGCTGGCGGCGGTGTTCCGCGACCGGCTGAAAGCGCTCACTTTCATCCAGGGCTCGCAGGCGATCAACGCTGAAGGCGTGGGCGATGCCGACATTTTCGCGCTCGCCTGCAAGGCAGGCACGATGTGCATCCAGGGTTTCTTCATTCGCGGCGGCCAGAATTGGGGGCATCGCAGCTTTTTCCCCACGCATACTGACGGCGTATCGGAAGAAGAGGTGCTGGCGAGCTTCCTGATGCAATTCTATGAGGAAGTGCCGCCGCCCCGGACGATCCTGCTCGATCGCGCGCTGGCGGAGGGCGAGCTGATCGCGGAAGCGCTGTGCGAGGCGGCCAGAGGCAAGGTCATCATCTCGCAGCCCCAGCGCGGCGACCGTAAGCGGCTGATCGAGCAGGCGAAGCGCAATGCCGAGGAAGCGCTGGACCGCCGCCTCGCCGAAAGCACGACGCAGGCGCGGCTGCTGCGTGATCTGGCCGAGCTGTTCGAATTGGACGGGCCGCCGGATCGTATCGAGGTGTATGACAACAGCCATATTCAAGGAACGAGCGCGCTGGGCGCGATGATCGTCGCGGGCCCGGAGGGCTTTCGCAAAAACAGCTATCGCAAGTTCAATATCAAGCGGGCCGAGACAGTACCGGGCGACGATTTTGCGATGATGCGCGAAGTGTTCGAGCGGCGCTTCGCCCGCGCCAAATCCGAAGACCCGGATCGCGAGAGCGGCGACTGGCCCGATCTGGTGCTGATCGACGGCGGCCGCGGCCAGCTCAACGCGGCGATGAAGACGCTGGAGGAAATCGGCGTCGAGGATGTCGCTCTGGTCGGCGTCGCCAAGGGTCCGCACCACGGCCGCGAGGGGCGCGAGGTGTTCCATTTGCCGGACGGGCGCGAAATCACTTTGCCGCCCAACTCTCCGTTGCTCTTCTACGTCCAGCGGTTGCGCGACGAGGCCCACCGCTTCGCGATCGGCGCGCACCGGCAGAAGCGCGCCAAGGCGATCGGCGTCAGCTCGCTCGACGAAGTGCCGGGTATCGGCCCCGCGCGGAAAAAGGCGCTGCTGATGCATTTCGGTACAGCCAAAGCAGTGCGATCGGCGTCGCTCGCGGATCTGCAGAAGGCGCCGGGGGTGAGCCGCAGCGTCGCGCAGCAGATCTACGATTTCTATCATGCGAAGTGATTTTCTTCCCTCTCCCCGGCGGGGAGAGGGCGACTCCCCCGGACTTGATCCGGGGGAGCGGGGTGAGGGGGTTCTGAGTCCGGATTTCAAACTCAGAGCCCCCTCACCCGGGCGGCTCCGCCGTCTCGACCTCTCCCCGCAGGGGAGAGGTGCTGTGCTGTGATCGTAACCGGCCCCGCCATTATCGTCGCGGTCCGCTCGCATGGCGAGCATGGGGCGATTGTCCGTGCGCTGACTCCGCGCGACGGCCTTCAGGCCGGCTATGTGCGGGGCGGGCGGTCGCGGAGGCTACGGCCGGTGTTGGTTCCGGGCAATCTGGTCGAGGCGGAGTTTCGCGCGCGGGTCGAGGAGCAGCTTGCCGCCGCGACCGTCGAGTTGGCGCACAGCCGGGCGCCCTTGCTGTCGGAACCGTTACCGGCGGCGGGCATCGACTGGGTGACGGCGCTGGTGGCAGCCGCGCTGCCGGAGGGTCAGCCCTATCCCGCGCTTTATGACGGGCTTTCCGGCGTACTCGATGCGATCGAGCACGCGCCGAGCGCAAGGGGCTGGGCGCTGGCGCTGGCGCGGTTCGAACGGCTTTTGCTGATGGCGCTCGGCTTTGGCGGCGCGCCATCGGTGGACGTTTCGGTGCGTGACATGCTGCGCGCGAATGGCAGTGCGCTTGACGAGCATCTGTTCGGCGATCGCCGCACCGACATCCTGGCGGCCCGCGAGCGGCTGATGGATCGGCTGGACCGTGCCACCCAACTCCGTTCGGGCTGAGCTTGTCGAAGGCCTCCCTTCTTCCTAGGGCGGTAAAAGAAAGGGAGGGCTTCGACGAGCTCAGCCCGAACGGAGTGGGGTATATGCTCGTAGCTGTTCTGCCAGGCGACGGAATCGGACCCGAGGTCATCGCCGAGGCCGTGCGGGTGCTGGACGCGCTCGGTCTCGGGCTGGCGTTCGAGACCGCGCCGGTGGGCGGCGCGGCATATAAGGCGGCCGGCCATCCGCTGCCGCCTGCGACGCTCGACCTTGCCCGGCGCGCCGAAGCCATTCTGTTCGGCGCGGTCGGCGATCCCGAGTGCGATACGTTGGAGCGGTCGCTCCGGCCCGAACAGGCGATTCTGGGCCTGCGCAAGGCGCTGGGCCTCTTCGCGAACCTGCGCCCGGCCAGGGCGTTTCCCGAATTGCTCGATGCGTCCGCGCTGCGTCCGGAAATCGCCGCCGGCATCGACCTGATGATCGTCCGCGAGCTGACCGGCGACGTCTATTTCGGCACGCCGCGCGGACGCCGCACGACCGACACCGGTTTGCGCGAAGGCTTCGACACGATGCGTTATGATGAGAGCGAAGTTGCCCGCATCGCGCGCACCGGCTTTGAGGCAGCGCGGCGCCGGCGCGGGCGGCTTTGTTCGGTGGACAAGGCCAATGTGCTGGAAACCTCGCAGCTGTGGCGCGACGTGGTGATCGAAGTGTCGGCCGACTATCGGGATGTCGCGCTGGAGCACATGTATGTCGACAACGCCGCGATGCAGCTGGTGCGCAATCCGGGTGCGTTCGACGTGATCGTGACCGGCAATCTGTTCGGCGACATCCTGTCCGACCAGGCGTCCATGTGCGTCGGGTCGATCGGCCTCCTGCCTTCAGCCGCTCTCGATGCCGATGGAAAAGGCCTTTACGAGCCGATCCACGGTTCCGCGCCTGACATAGCGGGGCAGGGAAAGGCCAATCCGCTGGCCACAATCCTCTCCGCCGCAATGATGTTGCGCCATTCGCTGGGAAGGGCCGACGCGGCCGATCGCATCGAGGTCGCGGTCGCGAAGACTTTGGCGGACGGCCTGCGGACCGCCGATCTTGGCGGTAAGGTCAACACATCGGCAATGGGTGACGCGGTACTGGCCCGCCTATGAAGAAAACCCCGCTCGTCCCGAGCGAAGTCGAGGGGCGCAACTCCGACTTTGTCAAACGCCCCTCGACTTCGCTCGGGACGAGCGCGGGAAGAGGCCTTGAACTGGCGGTGGTGATTCCGACCTTCAACGAGGCGGGCAATGTCGGCGAGCTGGTGCGGCGGCTGGATACGGCGCTCCAGGGCCGAAGCTGGGAAGCGGTGTTTGTCGACGATGCGAGCCCGGACGGCACGGCACAGGCATTGCGCGATATCGCGCGAACCGATCGCCGCGTGCGGGTGATCGAGCGGATCGGGCGGCGCGGGTTGTCGTCCGCCTGCATCGAAGGGATGATGGCGACTGGGGCGCCGCTGATCGCTGTGATGGACGCCGATCTGCAGCACGATCCGCAGGTTCTGAACCAGCTTGCCGGGGCGCTGGAGCGTGATCCGGAGCTCGATCTGGTTGTCGCGTCCCGCTTCGTCGCCGGCGGCGGCACGGGCGATTGGGAAAGCGAGCGGCTGGCCAAGTCGCACACTGCCAGCCGCATCGCCCGCCTGGTGCTGAAAGCCGACCTGACCGATCCGATGAGCGGTTTTTTCATGATCCGCGGGCCTCGCTTCCGCGAGCTGGCGCCGCACCTTTCCGGCATCGGTTTCAAGATCCTGCTCGATTTGATGACCTCCGCGCGCAAACCGCTCCGTTTCGCCGAAGTGCCGCTGCAATTCCATCGCCGCGAAGTCGGGGAATCGAAGCTCGATCATGTCGTGGCGATGGAGTTTCTGGTCGCGCTCTACGACCGGATGTTCGGCAGCTATGTGCCGACACGCTTCGCGATGTTCGCGGTGATCGGCGCGGTCGGCGTCGGGGTCCATATGGGCCTGTTATGGCTGGGCCTGGGCATCCTTGGCCTGGCGTTCATCGGCGCGCAGTCGCTCGCGACTTTTGGCGCGATGACTTTCAATTTCTTTCTCAACAATGCGCTCACCTATCGCGACCGGCGGCTGCATGGGGCGAGCGCGCTTGCCTGGGGCTGGCTGAGTTTTTGCCTGGTCTGCTCCGTCGGGGCTGTCGCCAATGTCGGCGTTGCGGCTTTCCTGTTCACCGAACGTTATGCCTATGCGACTTTGTCGGCACTTGCTGGCATTTTGGTGGCCGCGGTGTGGAACTACGCACTGTCCAGCCGTTTCACCTGGGGGCGCTATTAGGGCCAGGTCGATAGCCACATCCAGTGTTCGAACGCACGGTCGTTCGGCAAGGGCTGGGCGGAGAGGATCGGGTAGAAATAGACGAACAGGCCGAAACTCAGCAGCATGAAGGCTGCGGGCAGCCAGCGTTCCTCCTTGCGGTAGCTGTGATGAAAGACGGCGGCGATCAGCAGCGGCAGGATCAGACCCGGGAAGTAATAATAATAATAAAAGCCGATCTTCTTCGGGATCACGACCCACGTGCCCATCGCGACGATGTAGAGCGATGACAGCGCGAGCAGCGCCGGCTGGCGGTCCTTGACTCCGTCCCACAGGCAGAAGGCGAGGGCGATAAGGCCGCCCCACATCACCGCCGGATTGCCGACCAGCAGCACGCCGCGCTGCACGCCGTCCACAGGCTCGTAGAGATACCAGATGGGGCGCGTGATCAGCGGCCATTGCCAGGGCGTGCTCTGATAAGTGTGTGGGGGAAGCGGATTGGTCTGCAGGTCGAGCATCTGCCGGTGCAGCATCACGATCTCGTCGAGCTTCAGCGGCCGCTCGGCGAAGAAGAAAGCGGGAGCGAAGGTCGCGAGATAGGCGAAAGCCGCGACGAGACCGAATGTGGTTGCCGCCCGCCAGCGGCGCTCCGGCCAGGCGATCAGCACGCCCAGCCCCAACAGCGGCGCGAGCGGCAGCGCGCTCCATTTGCAGCCGACCGATAGGCCGAGACAGATGCCCGCGCCCGCCACCCACCCGAGCGACGGCCGGTCGCGGCCCCAGACCAGCAGTGCGATCGACGCGAACAGGAATGCGCCGGCGAAGACTTCCAGCATCGCGATCCGCGCCTGGATGAACAGCATCTGGTTGATCATCGCCAGAATCGCGGCGGTGGCGGCGGTGCGGATATCCTCGAACAGCTTGAGCGCGATCGCATAGATGGAGAGCATCGTCGCCACGCCAGCAATCGTGCTCAAGGCGCGCCAGCCGGCCGGATTGTCGCCGAAGATCGCCATCGACAGGCCGATCAGCCATTTGGCGAGCAATGGATGCTCTGCGTTCGCGGGATGCAGAAGCCCGAAAATTGTCCGCGCGGCAGGCACATAGTGTGTTTCGTCGAACATCATTTTGTTCGGCTGGCCCAGATGCGTCGCGAACAGCAGTTCCGCGGCGACCGCGAGGAGCAGCGCCATCTGGAACGCGGTAAAGCCTTCCATCCACCCGGCCAAAGATTTCATTTTTGTCCCTCGCGGTTGACGCCTTCCCCTCGTAGCTTGCAAAGCGCCTCTGTGAAAAGACGAACGGGACAGGATCGCAGCGTCACCGCCAGATGGCGGCCGGCGACGCTTGCCGTGCGCGGCGGAACCGCGCGGTCGGAATGGGGCGAGACGTCCGAGGCGCTCTTCCTCACCTCCGGCTATGCTTATGACAGCGCGGGCGAGGCGGCGGCGCGCTTCACCGGCGAACAGACGGGCATGACCTATAGCCGTCTACAGAACCCGACCGTCGAGATGCTGGAGCATCGGATCGCGCTGCTGGAAGGGGCCGAGGCCGCGCGGACCATGGCCAGCGGCATGGCGGCGATGACGGCCGCCCTGCTGTGCCAGCTTTCCGCCGGCGATCACATCGTCGCCGCGCGCACCATGTTCGGATCGTGCCGGTGGTTGACCGACAGCTTGCTGCCTCGCTTCGGCGTCAGCGTGACGATCGTGGACGGCTCCGACACGGCGGCCTGGGCAGAAGCAGTCAAGCCCAGCACCAAGGTCTTCTTTTTCGAAACGCCAGCCAATCCGACGCTGGAGATCGTCGACCTCGCCGCAGTCTGCGCCATCGCCAAGGCGCACGGGATCGTCACCGTGGCCGACAATGCGTTCGCGACCGCGGCGCTGCAGCGGCCGATGGATTTCGGCGCGGACGTGGTCGCCTATTCCGCAACCAAGCTGATGGATGGGCAGGGACGGGTGCTTGCCGGCGCGGTTTGCGGCACTGAATCCTTCGTCAACGAGACTTTGCTGCCGTTCGTGCGCAATACCGGCCCCACGCTTTCGCCGTTCAACGCCTGGGTGGTGCTGAAGGGGCTGGAAACGCTTGATCTTCGCGCGCGCCGCCAATGCGAGAACGCGCTGGCTGTGGCGCGCTTCCTTGAAACGCGCGTGCCCCGCATCCTCTATCCCGGCCTTGCCAGCCATCCGCAGCATGCGTTGGCGATGGCGCAAATGTCGGCGGGTGGCACGATCATGTCCTTCTTTGTCGCCGATCGCCCTCAGGCGCACGCATTGCTCGACGCTCTGGAACTGATCGATATCTCCAACAATATCGGCGATTCCCGCTCGCTGATGACGCATCCCAGCTCGACCACCCACAGCGGACTGACGGCTGAGGTGCGCGAGTCGATGGGCATCACCGAAGGCATGCTGCGCCTCAATGTCGGTCTCGAGGATCCCGCGGACCTGATCGAGGATCTCGACCGGGCGCTGTCGGCGGCGGGGCTGTGAAGGCGCTTTTCCCTTATGCTCAGACCACGCGCGGCGTGACGGTGCGCGTGGCCGTCTCCTACCTTCCCGAACAATCCGAGCCGGGCAAGGGGCGCTGGTTCTGGACCTATCATATCCGCATCGAGAATGAGGGGCGGATGGCCGTGCAACTGCTCACGCGCCATTGGATCATCACCGATGGCCGTGGTGCGCGCCACGAAGTGCAGGGTGACGGCGTGGTTGGCGAGCAGCCGCAGATCGATCCTGGCGGTTCCTACGATTATGTGTCCGGCTGCCCCCTCTCGACACCGACCGGGCAGATGCGCGGCAGCTACCGGATGATCGGCGAGGATGGATCGATGTTCGATATCGCGATTCCACGCTTCCCGCTTGTCGCGCCTGTGGAGCAGGCATGAAGCGCACCCATCTTCCCCTGAATGGCCTGCGCGTGCTGGACGCGGCGGCAAGGCATCTGTCGTTCACGCGCGCGGCTGACGAGTTGGCGGTGACGCCGGCGGCGGTTGGCCAGCAGATCCGTGCACTTGAGGATACGCTTGGGGTTGTGCTTTTTCGCCGCACTGCCCGCGGGCTCGAGCTGACGCCGGAGGGCGAATCGGGGCTTGACGCACTGCGTCAGGGCTTTCTCTGTTTCGAGGATGCGGTGCGGGCAATGCAGTCCGGCCAGTCGTCGAAGGTGCTGACCATCGCCGCGCCGCGCGACCTGACCGCGCACTGGCTGGCCGAACGGCTGGCCGAGATCGCCAAAGACGATCCAGAGCTTCGCTTTCATCTGATCTCCGCCGACGAACCGATCGATTTCACGGAGGCGAACCTCGATGTCGCCATCCGTCTGATGGTCGACAAGGGCGAACATGAAGGCGTGCGAGTCGGCGGTACGTCCTTCTGCCGCGTGGCGCGGCCGGGCGTCTCTTCCGAGCAATGGGTCGCCTGGCCAGGACATGCCGCCAAGGATGCGTTCGTGCGGGTCGCCGATGCAGGCCTCGCCCTGGAGGCGGCGATGCACGGGCTGGGCCGGGCATTGGTACCCGAATTGCTCGCTGGGAAAGCGATCGATTCG
Source organism: Pseudomonadota bacterium (assembly GCA_018240865.1). Lineage (GTDB taxonomy): Bacteria > Pseudomonadota > Alphaproteobacteria > Sphingomonadales > Sphingomonadaceae > Sphingomonas_B. The sequence goes on from JAFEEY010000022.1 coordinate 21,038, forward strand.
GGCGCGTTGGAAGCAATCGGCGAGCCTGTCGACCAAGGGCTCGGCTATTGGCTGTTCGCACCGACGCCGCAGTGGCGGCAGGCCAAGGTGCGTCGCCTAGTGGAGCAGCTAACGGCTTGAGTCTGTCCCGTTTCGGGAACCGTTAACACACCATTTACCCCTTTCGCCTCCCCGCCGCTTGCGGTATGTACGGTACGAATAACAAAAAACGCGTAACCACCGTCCTGGGTCGGGACGGGCATGTATTAGGGGGTTTTCCATGAAGAAGTTTCTGTTTGGTGCGGCGGTTGCCGCTATCGCTCTCTCAGCGGCGCCGGCCTCGGCCGTCGTGCTGACCAACGGTTCGTCGGGCCTGGCTCCGACGCCGTTCGCGGGCATTGCGGGTTCGCAAGGCACGCTCCTGGCCTACCAGACCATCACCGGTTCGGCGATCACCTTCTCCGCCGAGTTCCGCCAGGCGGTGTACAAGAACGCCAATGGCACCCTCGATTTCTACTATCAGGTTCTGCGCACCGGCGCCGGCACCGGTGGTAACGAAGAAGTCGACGGCTTCACCGTTGCCTCGTTCAAGGGCTTCAGTGTCGATGGCTATGCGTCGGGTCCGGACATCGATGGTGCCGGTCCGTTCGCTGCCGTCAACAATGGCTTCCTGGCCGATGGTGTGACTGCAAGCGGTTCGACCACGACGTTCGGTCGTTCGAACAGCGGCGACGTTGTCCGTGTGAACTTCGGCCTCAACGGCCTGTCGGGCACCGAGAACAGCGCGACTTACGTGTTCCGCACCAATGCGACCGCTTTCACGACCGGCACGTTCGGCGTGATCGACGGCTCGACGCTGGCGGGTGTCACCTTCGCGCCGACCGTTCCGGAACCGGCGACCTGGGCGATGATGCTTGGCGGCTTCGGCCTGCTCGGCGGTGCGGTCCGCCGCAGCCGTCGTCAGACGACCGTTCTCGCCTGAGCTTCAGGAAAGACCAAATGGAAAGGGCGGCCTCGGCCGCCCTTTTTGTTGCTAGGTCGCGGTGAGGGCTACCTTGCGTGACTGCCATTCACAGGAGTCGTTCTTGACGAGACTGATCGGTACGCTGGTGCTGGCCTTTTCCTGTGCCAGCATGGCAATTCTTCTTTACGCATTCACCCTGCCGCAATTCGGGGACGGCGCAATCGGCACATTCTACGTGTTTTTTGCCGCGGCACTGTTTTACCTATTGGCTCTTGCGATGGCGGCAACGCTCGGTCTGATCGCCCTTTTCCGTCCCGGCACTGCGGGCTGGCATCCCGCCCTGATTATGGGCGCTCTGGGCGTGCCCATATTGCTTTGGCTATCATTGGGCGTTCTGATCTGAGGCCCAATCACCAGCCCCAGGGCCGCTCCCGAAACCATTTCGTGATCACATATTTTGTTCCCGCCCGCACTTTCATCGCGTGGTGAATGGTGGACGGGTTGGGGCTGCCGTCGGGACGGCGATTGTTCCAGGCAAGCAGTTTGCCGGCTTCAGGCTGGACCGTCTTGTCAATCGCTTTGAAACGGGTCGCGCCGCCGGCATCGGGTGCGTTCAGATAGATCATCACCGTCCAGGTCCGCTGGCCGGCGACGCTGGTATATTTCTCATAGTCCACGCTGCCGGCATCGAAATAATCGGTATGGGCTTTGAATTCCTGCCCCACTTCATAACGCTGGCCCTGCATCGGCTCGCCATAGGCCAGATCGAGTCTGCTGAAGCCGGCTATCCGTTCGTCGACGGCCCGCACGATCGGCTCGTCGCTTGCCAGGTCGCAGGTCTCGCTGGTGCGAAAGGCCGCGTCGCCATTGTAATTGGCAAGCGTGGAAGGGCGCCGATTGAGGTCGATCAGTGCCATCAGCTCCGTGCATTCTTCGTGCGACAGGAACCCCCGTTTGATGAACAGGCTGAGCTTGGGCGTCGGCACGCGCTGAATACCCGGCTGACTCATCATCGTGTCGATGACCATCTGGTCGAAAGGATTGTCCATAAGCCTCGCTTCGGATTTGCCCAGCGAAGTGCGACGCTTGGGCGCAACCGTCAAGCGTGACTCCGTGACGCAAAACTGTCATCAAATCGTCCCAAGAGCGTCCTTCGCGCCGGGGGAAGAATCGAGTGCGTCTCGCGATCAGTCCGCGCCGTTGGCGCATCCTTCAGCGCTTGCCGCGCCACAGCCTGCTGAGCTTGGCCGAACTGCTGCTGATGGCAGTGCTGGCGGTGCAATGCGCGCGCCTGCTATGGGCGGTGGTGATGCCGGTCGGGCCGGTCGGTGACTGGCGGCCTCCGGCGGGGCCCGATGCCGCCCGCGGCCGCGTCGTGCTGACCAGCGGCTTCGATCCTTTCTTTCGCCTCGATGCGCGTGGCAGCACGACTGTCACATCCCTGTCACTGAAGCTGTTCGGCGTGCGTGTCGACGAAGCGACCGGCCGCGGTTCGGCGATCATCGCCGGCCCCGACAATGTGCAGACCAGCTATGCCGTCGGGGACGAGCTTCAGCCGGGCGTCACTCTCAAGTCCGTCGCGTATGATAGCGTCATCATCAGTCGCGGCGGCGCGGACGAGACGCTCTATCTCGATCAGTCAGGTGCAGCGCCGATCGCAACGCCCTCGGCGCCGCCGGCCCAGGCCAATGGAGCGCTGCTCAGTGCGCCGGGCGGGCAGACCCAGGCGCCGGGCACGGTCCGCATGGCTGAACTCCAGGCTAACCTTACTCTCGCGCCGCGTCAGACGGGCGGGCGCGTGACCGGCCTGATCCCGCGCGGCGATCCAGGCTTTCTGTCACGACTGGGCCTGCGCACCGGCGACGTCGTCGTGCAGGTCAGCGGCAAACCGGTCACCAATGTCGAAGATCTCCAGCGTGCAGCCGCGGCACTGGCCGGCGGCGGCAATCTTTCGGTCGCGGTCGAGCGCGGCGCCCAGATCGTGCCGATCGCGATCAGCATTTCAGGACAATGATGCGTAGAGCCACTCTGTTCGCAGCCCTGCTGCTCGCCACGGCCCAGCCGGTTTTGGCGCAATATTCGCTGAATGTGCGCGATGCCGATATCCGCGCCTTCATCCAGGATGCATCGAAGGTCACCGGGCGGACCTTCATCATCGACCAGAGGGTGCAGGGAAAGGTGTCGGTCGTCACCGACAGGCCGCTCAGCCGCTCCGAATATTTCGAGGTTTTCCTGTCGACGCTCCGCGCCAACGGCCTGGTCGCGGTGCCCGCGCCAGGCGGGGCGTTCCGCGTCCAGCCGCTCGAGGGCGCGGCCGCGCAGCCAAGCCGGGTCGGCCGCGCGGGCGCGTCGAATGCGCTGGTGACGGAGATTTTCCGGCTGCGCTCGATCGACGCGCCGTCGGCTGTGGAGACCGTCCGGCCGCTGATCAGTCCGCAAGGCTCCGTCACCGCCAATCGCGCCGGCAATTCGCTGGTGATTGTCGATTTCGGCGACAATGTCCGCCGCGTCCGCGAAGTGCTGCGCCGGATCGACCAGGACAGCGCTGCGACCACAGTGGTGCCGCTGAAGAATGCCGGCGCACGCGAGATCGCCCAGTCGCTGGGCCAGTTGATCGGCGCCGGCGGTGCTCCGGCCCAGGGCGGAGTCGCGGCGGGGCCGGCGGCCACGGTGGTCGCGATCGACAGCTCGAATTCGATCGTGCTGCGTGGCGATCCGAGCACGGTGTCGCGGCTGGCGGCGGTCGCCCGCGACCTCGACCAGCGCGCCGCGAACGGCACTGAGGTCCGTGTTTATTGGCTGCAGAATGCCGATGCCGAGCAAATGCTGCCGGTGCTGCAGCAGCTGACCGGGCAGCCGGTGACGCAGCCGTCTCCGTCGCGTGGCCTTAGCACGGTCCAGGTGCGCGGCGGCAGCGGACTCGGCAATCGCGGCAATAGCGGTGGGTCGCTGCCGACAACGGTCGAGGCGACGCCGGTCGCGGCGCCCGCCGCCGCCCCGGGCACCGGGGAAAGCATCATCGGCCGTAATCGCGCGATCGTCACACGCTACGAAGGCGCCAACGCGATCATCATCGCCGCCAGCGCCGATACCCAGCGGACGCTGGGAGAGGTCGTCCGTCAGCTCGACGTGCGGCGCGAACAGGTGCTGGTCGAAGCGATCATTGTCGAGATTTCGGACAGCCTCGCCAAGCGGTTGGGCGTCCAGTTTCTGCTCGGCGGCAAGCCGGGCAGCGACATTCCGTTCGCCGTGACCAATTATTCGAACGCGGCGCCGAACATCCTGACCATCGCCGGTGCGATCGGCGCGCGCGAGCTCGATCGAACGACCACGACCACCGACAGCGGCGTGACGACGACCACCAGGACGCCGAGCCAGGCATCCCAGCAACTCGCACAGGCGGCGGTCAACTCGATCCTGAACGCGACCGGGGGCATTGGCGGCTTCGCGACCGATATCGGCAAGAACGGCATTTTCGGCGCGATCATCAATGCGGTGCGGTCCGACAGCACCTCGAACATCCTTTCGACCCCGTCGATCATGACCTTGGACAATCAGGAAGCGCGCATCCTGGTAGGTCAGGAAATCCCGATCACCACCGGCCAGGCGCTTTCCAACAATTTCGATAACGCCTTCCGCACCGTGCAGCGGGAGAATGTCGGTATCCAGCTGCAGGTGCGTCCGCAGATCAACGAGGGCGGCGCGATCAAACTGCTGCTACGCCAGGAAGTCAGCTCGATCGCCGGGCCAGTCTCCAACGACAATAGCGAGCTGATCCTCAACAAGCGTGAGATCGAGACGACGGTCACGGTCGATAATGGCGAAATTATCGCCTTGGGCGGCCTGCTCGACGACAATGAGCGCCGCACGCTGGAGCGTATCCCGCTGCTGAGCGACATCCCGCTGCTGGGTGAGCTGTTCAAGTCGCGCTCCAAATCCCGGCAGAAGACCAATCTGATGGTCTTCATCCGCCCGACCATCCTGCGCTCCGCGGCCGACGCGCGCGCGCTGGCCGAGCGGCGCTATGGCTATATCCGCGACCGCCAGCTGCTGCAGCGCCCGGATCAGGAGCCGAGCATCGACGAGCTGGTGCGCGACTATATGGGCGCCGCGCCGCCGGTGCCGCCCGAGCCGCTACCGGGCAGCACGCCGCCGCCGATTAATCCGCCGGCCGTGATCGCACCGCAGGTGCGCGAGTCGACGACAATGATTCAGCCGACGCCGCCGCCCAAGGATCCGAAGAAATGAGCGAGGCGCAGGCGATCCCGCTCGTCAGCCTGCCTTATGCTTTCGCGCGCAAGTTCGGCGTGATCCTGCTGGAGCCGGACGGCGAGCGGTTCCGGCTCGCGCTGCGCGAGGGCAGTGATCCACGCGCGCTGCTGGAGGTGCGGCGACATTTGACTCTGCCGTTGGCGGTCGAGCGTGTCGCGCCGGAGGCGTTCGACAAGCTCCTGTCCGACCAATATGCGATGAACGGCCAGGCGGCCGCGGCGGCGGCCGGGTCGCTGGGCCTGGGCGACGATCTTGCGCTGATCGCGGGTGATCTGCCGACCGCCGACGACCTGCTTGATTCCTCCGACGATGCCCCGGCCATCCGCCTGATCAACGGCGTGATCGCCGATGCCGTGCGCCAGGGCGTGTCGGACATCCATGTCGAGCCCTATGAGAGCGGCTTGATCGTCCGCATGCGCATCGACGGTGTGCTCCGCGAGACCCTGCGCATGCCCGCGCATGTGGCGCCGGTGCTGGTCAGCCGCATCAAGGTCATGGCCCGCCTCGACATCGCCGAGCGGCGCGTCCCGCAGGATGGCCGCATCTCGCTCGCGCTGGGCGGCAAGTTGCTCGACGTCCGCGTCTCGACACTGCCGAGCCGGGCGGGCGAGCGTGTGGTGCTGCGCATCCTCGACAAGGAGAATGCCGGCCTCGATCTCGCGGTCCTCGGACTGTCGAAGACCGCCGAGGCTGAGCTGCATAGCGCGCTCGCTGAGCCTAATGGCATCATTCTGGTCACCGGGCCGACCGGATCGGGCAAGACGACCACGCTTTATTCAAGCCTCCGCCTGCTGAACGACGGCAGCCGCAACATCCTGACCGTCGAGGATCCGGTCGAATATGCGATCGAGGGCGTCGGCCAGACGCAGGTCAACCCCAAGGTGGGCCTCACTTTTGCCGCCGGGCTGCGCGCGATCCTGCGGCAAGACCCGGACGTGGTGATGGTCGGCGAAATCCGCGATCGCGAGACCGCCGAGATCGCGGTGCAGGCCTCGCTCACCGGCCACCTCGTCCTCTCCACTGTCCACACCAACGATGCGATCGGCGCGATCACCCGCATGCGCGACATGAAGGTGGAACCGTTCCTGCTCGCTTCGACCCTGCGCGCCGTGATCGCGCAACGGCTGGTGCGGCGGCTCTGTCCGGACTGCCGCCGTGCTGGGCCCGCGAATGAGCAGGTCGTCATGCTGCTGGGGTTGAAGACCGGCGATTCGGTCTATGAGCCGGTCGGCTGCGAGGCGTGCGGCCAGACTGGCTTCAAGGGCAGGGTCGGCGTGTTCGAGGCGATCCGCATCGACGACACGATCCGCCGCCTGATCAACGAAGGCGCAGACGAAGGCGCGATCGCCCGCCACGCCTTCGCCCACGTGCCGAATTTGGCGACGGCAGCACGCGCACTGGTGATCGAAGGCCAGACCACGCCGGAGGAAGCGGTGCGGATCACGCGGCGGGAGCAGGTCGATGCTTAGGAGGGCGGCTCTCATAGCACCTCTCCCCGGCGGGGAGAGGTCGAGACGCGCGCAGCGCGTCCGGGTGAGGGGGCTCGACGCCCATCGCCCAAACTCAGAACCCCCTCACCCCGCTCGCTCGCGCGAGTCGCCCTCTCCCCGCTGGGGAGAGGGAGGAGCGGACGATGCCTGACTTCGACTATCTCGCGATCGACATCAAAGGCGGCGAGCGTCGGGGCAGCGTCGCGGCGCCGACCCTGGAGGATGCGCGGGCGCGGCTCGATCAACGCCGGCTCTATGTCGTGCGGATCGAGCCTGGCAGCGGCGCGCCCAAGCCCTCGCGATCGCTGTTCAGCCTTACCCGACGCAAGCTTTCGCCCAAGGAATTGACACTCTTCACCCGTCAGATCGCGACCCTGGTGCAGGTCAGTCCGCTCGAAGAAGCACTGCGCACCATCTCACGTCAGACCGAGAAGCCGCATGTCCAGACGATTACCGGCGCGGTGCACGCGGGCGTACTGGAGGGCCGCCGCATGTCAGAGGCGATGGCGCGCGAGCCCAAGAGCTTCCCCCCGCTTTATCGGGCGATGGTGAGCGCGGGCGAAAGCTCGGGCACTTTGCCGACGATCCTCGAGCGCCTTGCCGATCTGTTGGAGCGGCAGGCGCAGGTGCGGTCCAAGGTGATGACGGCGATGGCCTATCCGGCGGTGCTGGCGCTGGTCGCGCTCTCGGTGGTGACGGCGCTGATGATGTTCGTGGTGCCCAAGGTCGTCGAGCAATTCGAGACGGTCGGCCAGCAATTGCCACTGCTGACCCGGATCGTGATCGGCATTTCCAGCCTGCTGGTGAATTGGTGGCGGGCGATGCTGCTCGCGGGCGGAGTGGCGGGGTTGGTATTCTGGCGCGCGCTCAAGGATCCGGCGGCGCGCCTCGCCTTCGATCGCTGGCTGCTGAAACTGCCGCTGATCGGCCGCCTGATCCGCGATCTCCATGCCGCCCGTATGGCGCGGACGCTGGCGACGATGGTGTCGTCGCGCCTGCCGCTGCTGGAAGGCCTCGCGCTCACCACCGGCACGATCCACAATCGTGCGCTCAAGGCAGCGTCGGAGGAGATCGTCGAATCGATCCGGGGCGGCGGCAGCCTTTCGGCGGCGCTGCGGCGGGCGGGCGTGTTCCCGCCCTTGCTCGTTTATCTGACCGCGAGCGGCGAGGCGTCCGGCCGGCTGGATACGATGCTGGAGCGCGCCGCCGACTATCTGGAGCGCGAATTCGACGGCTTCACCGCCGCCGCGCTTTCGCTGCTGGAGCCGGCGATCATCGTCATCATGGGCGGCATCGTCGCGACGATCGTCCTTTCCATCCTCCTTCCCATCCTTCAGCTCGAAACACTGGCAGGCGCGTGATGACAGACTTTGCTTCCCCGTATCCCGGCGAAGGCCGGGATCCATGGGCCCCGGCCTCCGCCGGGGCACTTTCGCCAACGGACGAAAGTGGCTTCACCCTCGTCGAACTGATGGTCGTGATCGTGATCCTCGGGCTGCTTGCCACGATCGTCGCGATCAACGTGCTGCCGGCGACCGGCAAGGCGAACACCGAAAAGGCCAAGGCCGATATCGCCACGATCGAGCAGGCGCTGGAAATGTACCGGCTCGACAATTTCACTTATCCATCGAGCACCGACGGGTTGCAGGCGCTGGTGGCGCCGCCGCCCGGCATGGCGCAGCCCCAGCGCTACCGCCAGGGTGGCTATATCAAGCGGTTGCCCAACGACCCCTGGGGCAATCCCTACCGCTACACCTTCCCCGGCCAGCATGGCGCCTTCGACGTCTTCTCCTTCGGGGCGGACAATAAGGAAGGCGGCGAGGGCGAGAATGCCGATCTCGGCAACTGGCAATAACGCCATGTGCTCCGGCGAAGGCCGGAGTCCATGGGCCCCGGCCTTCGCCGGGGCACTTTCGCGGGGTCGCGAAAGTGGGTTCACCCTTATCGAGCTGATGGTCGTGCTGCTGATCATCGGCTTGGCGGCGGGCGCGGTCGTGCTGTCGCTGCCCGATCCGCGCGGCCGGCTGACGGACGAAGCCGAGCGGTTCGCGGCGCGCGCCGTCGCCGCGCGCGATCTGGCCATTCTTGAGGGGCGCCCGGTCGCCGTGCGGGTGACCGCGCGCGGCTATGCGTTTGATCGCAGGCAGGGCGGCGCCTGGGTGCCGCTCTCCGACAAGAGCTTCGCGTCGCGGCCGTGGAAGGAAGGCACAGCCGCGCTGGTGGGGCAGGGAGCCACGATCCGCGCCGCCTTTGACGCGACCGGCCAGCCGAGCGCGCCCGCCACGATCGTGCTGAGCCGATCAGGCGAGCAGGTCCGCATCTCGATCGCCGCCGATGGAGGCGTGCGTGTCGGAGTGTAAGCGCGTTGCCGCATTTGGTGCCCCGGCGAAGGCCGGGGCCCAGCGGCGGCGAACATGGGCCCCGGCCTTCGCCGGGGCACTTTCGCGGTCTCGCGAAAGTGGTTTTACACTATTGGAAATGCTCGTCGCGCTGGCGGTGTTCAGCCTGGCGGCGCTGGCCCTGCTGCGGCTCGAAGGCGCGACGGTACGCCAGACCGGCGAACTGGACGAGCGGATGATCGCGCAACTGGTCGCGCGCAATCTCGCGGTCGAGACGATCACCGATCCGGCGCCACCGCCGCTTGGGGCGAGCGCGGGCGAAGCGGTGAATGGCGGCCGCAGCTGGCGCTGGGCGCGCGTGACCAGCCGCACGCCGGATCAAAGCCTCGTCCGCGTCGATATCAGCGTCGCGACCAGCCGTGCGCCGGCACTGCTGACAGTGGTGAGACCGGCGACATGAGAGTCTCCTCGTCCTGGGCTCCGGCCTGTGCCGGAGCACTTTCGCAGGATTGCGAAAGTGGATTCACGTTGCTGGAGCTCATGGTCGCGCTGCTGATCTTCGGCGTGTTGGCGGCGGCGGGCGTGGGGCTGCTGCGGTTCAGCGTCGATGCCCAGGCGGCAACCAAGATCCGGCTCGACATGCTGGCGAGCGAGCGGCGCGTCGAGACACTGATCGCCTCCGATACCGCGCAGGCGGTGCCCCGCGTGACGCGCAACGAAGCGGGCGACCCCGTGCAGGCGTTCGACGGCACCGCCGCCGGGTTCGAGCTGGTCCGCGCAGGCGTCGATCCGCTGGAGGATCAAACGCGGCCCGGCCTGCAGAAAGTCGCCTATCGCGTCGAACAGGGGCGGCTGATGCGCCAGACCTGGCCGATGCTTGACGGCGCCCAGCCCAATACGCCGGTGACATTGCTGGACAAGGTGGCCGGGGTCACGCTTCGCTACCGTGCCAAGGACGGCTGGCGCGACGCCTGGGATCCGATCCGGCCCGACCTGCTGCCGCGCGCGATTGAGATGGTGGTGCGGCCGGTGCAGGGACCGGAGATGCGCTATGTGTTTCTGGTGGGGGCGGGCACATGAAGCCCGGCGAACGCGGCGCCGCGCTGCTGACCGTGCTGATGCTCGTCTCAGTCATGGCGGTGCTGTCCGCCTCGGCGCTGGAGCGGCTGCGATTGTCGACGCGGCTTGCCGCCAATGCCGGCGCGATCGACCAGGCGCGGGCCTATGCGCTCGCCGCCGAAGATATCGCGGCATCGAGGATCAGCGCCTTGGTCGAGGCCGATCCAGCGCGCACGCCGTCGGGCTGGGAGGGGCGCGAGACCAGCCTGCCGCTCCCGGGCGGCGCCGCGACGGCAGTTGTGCGGGACGGCGGCAATTGCTTCAATCTGAACAGTGTCGTCTCCGGCGCGCCCGGTGCGCCATTGATGACGCGCCCTGCGGGCATCGCGCAGTTTGTCGCCTTGATGAAAGTGCTGGGCGTCGGCGAGGCGGAAGCGCGTCGGGTCGCTGTGTCGCTCGCCGATTGGATCGACAGCGACGGCAATCCCCAGCCTGAGGGCGCGGAGGACAGCAGCTATGCCGGCGGCGAAACGCCTTACAAGACGGCCAACACGCTTGTCGCCGACCCCAGCGAGCTGCGCGCGGTTGCGGGCATGACGCCGGAGCTTTACGAGAAAATCCGCCCATGGATCTGCGCGCTTCCGGCCACGGATTTGTCGCCGATCAACGTCAACACACTTACGCCCGAACAGGCCCCGCTTCTGTCCATGCTGCTGCCCGACACGCTTTCGCCGGACCGTGCCCGCGCGCTGATCGCCGCCCGGCCCGCCGAAGGCTATGAAAGCGGCTATGCCTTCTGGCGCGCCGCCTCGCTCGCGGGTGTGACGCCCGGCCCCGATGTCGAGGCGCAAACGGGCGTGCGGACGCGCTGGTTCACGCTTCAGCTGCATGTTCGACTGGGTGACAGCGAGATCGAGGAAACGGCGCTGATCGACGCTGGCATTCCGCCCGCGAGACTGGTGCGACGCAGCTGGGGCGAAGGCATATGAGCGCGCTCCTCCTCTTCATCGCACCCGACGACCGGCTGGACAGCTGGTGGATCGTCGAGGGCGGGGCGGTCGCGTTGCGCGGCAGTAGCGATACAGTCCTGCCTGACGATCTGCCCGAGCGGGTTGTCGCGATCGCGCCAGCCGGTGCGATGACGATTTACGTTGCAAAGTTAGGCAGTCTTGCCACCCAACAGGCGCGTACAGCGGCGCGGTTGCTGGTCGCGGATACCAGCGCCGTGCCCGTTGAGACGCAGCATGTCGCGGTGGGAGAAGCTGACGGCGCGGACCGCAGCGTCGCGGTGATCGGCAATGGCCGGGTCGCAGTCTGGCTCGAGCAATTGCAGGAACGGGGCCTTGACCCTGATGCGATCCTGCCCGCGCCGCTTTTGCTCCCGCGGCCGGAAACCGGCTTTGTCCGGGCGGTGATCGGCGCTGAAACAGTGCTGCGCGGGCGAAGCGCCGCCTTCGCGGACGAGGCGGGGCTGACCGAATTGCTGGTCGCTGACACGCCGGTCGAGAATGTCGAGGCCGAGCCGCTGATCCTGGCCGCGCTGGACGCGCCGGAGCTCGACTTGCGCCAAGGTGCATTCGCGAAGCGCAGCCGTTTCCGGGTCGATGCCGGATTGGTGCGGCGGTTGGCTCTGCTCGGGGTCGCGATCGCTTCGGTGACGCTGCTGATCGCGGGCGTGAAGATCGCGCGCTATGGTTTCGGCGCCAGCGCGCTCGATACGCAGGCGGAAGCGATCGCAAGGTCCGCCGGCGTCGACTCGACGGCCAATCTGCAGGCGCGGCTGGTGGCGCGGCGCGGCGGCGGGCTGGGGTTCACGGCCACCGCTGGCGCCCTGGCAAGCGCGGTGCAGGCCGTTCCCAATGTCGAGCTGGCGTCGATGGATTTCGACAGCGACGGGTTGCTGCGCGCGACGATCCTCGCACCCGGCCCGGCTGAGGCGGAAGCGCTGCGCAGCCGCTTGCGCAACATGGGACTGGCGGTGGAGGCGACGCCGTTTCAGGGCGAGAATGGCCGTATCCGCGGCGAATTCAGGATCGGGCGGCGATGAAGGCGCAATTTCTAGACTGGTGGCGCGGACGCTCGCTGCGCGAACAGCGGTTGCTGCTCGTCATGTTCGCCCTGCTGGCGGTGACTTTCCTCTGGCTCGGCCTTTACCGCCCGCTCGGTAACGCTCTGTCGAGCGCGCGAGCACGGCACGAAGCGGCGGTGATCAGGCTCGGCGAGGTCCGCGCCCAGGCCGATGCGCTGAAGGCCCTGCGCAAGACGGGCCTGCCGACACTGACGGCGCCGCTGGCAACGCTTGTCATGCAATCCGCGAATGACGCCGGATTTGCCAACGCCGCCATCGGCGCGCAAGGTGACCGGCGCGTGACGGTGTCGATCCAGGCGGCCCGTCCCAATGCGCTGTTCGGCTGGATCGCGGGGCTCGAAGCGCGGGGTGTTATCGTGGAGCGGTTGTCCGCGCGCGCGAACAGCGATCAAACCTTGTCGGTGGACGCAACCATGACGAGCGGCGCCTGATGCGTATTCGTTTCCCCACCAGCCGGCCCGTCATCTTCGGCGTCATGTTCATGGTTGCCCTGATCATGTTCCTGCCGCTGCGCATGGTCGTCAGCGGCGTGACGGCGCGCGAAGCCAGCGGCCTCGCCTGGGCAGGCAGCTTGAAGGAAGCGCGCGTCGGCCCGGCCGTGCTCGGCGATCTGGACGCGCGGCTGTCGCCCGTGCGATTGCTGGTGGGTGAGGCGCGGCTGGCGGTGTCGCGCGCCGATTTCACGGGCGCGGTCGTGATGGCGCCCAACCGCCGCGCCGCTGAATCGGTAACAGGCACGCTGCCGCTCGACGGGTTGCCGGTCGGGTCGTTCGATTTCAGCGATGTCAGCGTCCGCTTCCGCGATGGCTTGTGCGACCGCGCCGAGGGCATCGTGCGCGCGAACACCGATCGCGGCAGCCTCAGTGGTGCCGCGCGCTGCGATCGCGGGGCGCTGCTGCTGCCGCTGGCGAACGGGTCGGGCGAAGACAAGCTGGATCTGCGAGTGACTGGCGACGGCCGGTACGACGCTGGCATTGTCGCGGGGGGCCAGCCCGTCACGATCTCCGGCCAATTCTAGCGCGCAAACTTGCCTTGACCTTTGGGGCCGTCGCCCACTAAGTGCCCGCCCGCGGTTTCAGCCGTCGTGGCGATCGTAGCTCAATTGGTTAGAGCGCCGGTTTGTGGTACCGGAGGTTGCGGGTTCAATCCCCGTCGATCGCCCCATTTTCATTGCTTTCCAAAGGGTTCGCTGTGACTGCCTGGGATCTCCCCGATTTCGACGACCATGAAGGCGTGCACCTGTTCCGGGATCGCGCAAGCGGCCTTACTGCAGTGATTTCGGTCCATTCGACCGCGCTCGGGCCGGCCGCGGGCGGTGTCCGTTTCTGGCATTATGCGAACCGGCAGGATGCCGTGACCGACGCGCTGCGCCTGTCACGCGGCATGAGCTACAAGAACGCGATGGCGAACCTGCCGCTGGGCGGCGGCAAGGGCGTGATCCTCGCCGATCAGGCTGGCACCAAGACCGCGTCCTTGTTGCAGGCATTCGGCAAGGCTGTGCAGTCGCTGGGCGGCCGCTACGTGACGGCGGAAGATGTCGGCATCTCGACCGACGATATGGTCGCGATCTCCAAGGAGACGAAATTCGTCTCGGGCCTCCCGGTTGCTGAAGGCAGTGCGGGCGGCGATCCGGGGCCGTTCACTGCTTATGGCGTGTTCCTGGGCGTGAAGGCTGCGGTGCAGCGCGGGCTGGGCAAGGACAGCGTCGCCGGTGTCCATATCGCGATCCAAGGCGTCGGCAGTGTCGGCGGCGGCCTCGCCAAGCTGCTGGCCGAGGAAGGCGCGAAACTGACGCTCGCCGATGTGAACGCCGATCGCGCCAAGGCGCTCGCCGCGCAGCTGGGCGGCACGGCGGTGGCGGCGGACGAGATTCTCGGCATCGAAGCCGATGTGATCAGCCCCAACGCGCTGGGTGCGATTCTGACCGAAGAGAGCATCGCCGCGCTGAAAGCGCCTGTGGTGGCGGGCGGCGCGAACAACCAACTCGCGACGCCGGAGGATGGCGACCGCATTCACGCGCGCGGCATTCTCTACGCGCCCGATTATGTGATCAACGCCGGCGGCATCATCAATGTCGGCCTCGAATATCTTGGCCGCGGCGACGAGGCCGAAGTGCGTTCGCGCATCCGCAAGATTCCGGATCGGCTGGAGCAGGTCTGGGCCGAGAGCGCGGAGACCGGCGACCCAGCCGCGCGCGTGGCCGACCGCATCGCGCAGCGTCTGATCGGGCGGGGCTAAAGCTCCTCTCCCCGGCCGGGAGAGGGCGACTCGCGAAGCGAGCGGGGTGAGGGGGTTCTGAGCTTCAGGATCGAACGCCGAGCCCCCTCACCCGGACGGCTGCCGCCGTCTCGACCTCTCCCCGCTGGGGAGAGGTGTGATCGGAGCGCTTCCGCTTCTCCATAAGCCTCGCTACAAGGCGCCTCGCATGCACGCCTTCGCCAATCCCACGCGATTCCTGTCGATTGCCCGGCCGCTGACGCCGTGGCTGTTGTGGCTTGGCGCGGCGCTTTCGGCCTATGGTTTCTATGCCGGCCTGTTCATCACGCCGCCGGACTATCTCCAGGGCGAGAGCGTCAGGATCATATACGTCCACGTGCCCGCCGCCTGGCTGGGCATGGGCGGCTGGATGGGGCTGGCGGTGGCGAGCCTGACGCAATTGGTCTGGCGCCATCCGCTCGCCGGTATCGCCGCCCGCGCCATCGCCGCGCCGGGCGCCTTGTTCACGGCGATCTGTCTCGTGTCAGGATCGATCTGGGGCAGCCGCACCTGGGGCACCTGGTGGCAATGGGATGGGCGGATGACCTCGATGCTTGTCCTGCTCTTCCTCTATTTCGGCTATATCGCGCTCGCCAATGCCAGCGACGAGAAAACCAGCGTTTCACGCGCCACGGCGATCTTCGGCCTGATCGGGGCGGTCAATGTGCCGATCATCAATCGCTCGGTCGTGTGGTGGAACTCGCTGCACCAGGGGCCGAGCATTACGATCAAGGGATCGACGATCGCGCCGGAAATCCTCTGGCCGCTGGCTTTCACGACAATCGGTTTCACGCTGATGTTTGCCGCGATCGTGTTGATGCGGATGCGGACAACGCTCGCTTCGGCCAAGGTCGAGGCCCGCTTGCGCAGGCTCGCCACCGCATGAGCCACTGGCCCTATATCATCGCCGCCTATGCCCTCACGATCGGCGGCATGGCCGGGCTGGCGATGTGGAGCTGGCTCCGCATGCGCAGGGCGGAGAGGCAGGCAGGCGAGCTTTCTCGCTCGTCCCGAGCGAAGTCGAGGGGCGCTGGCACCGAGCATACGCCCCTCGACTTCGCTCGGGACGAGCGGAACCATCTGAGCCAAATACGGTGAAAGCCAAGCACCAACGCCTGACGCTTGCGCTGCTGGCGCTGGCGGCCCTGATCGGCGCGGGGCTGCTGGCGGCATCGGCGCTGAAGGATCAGGCAGCTTATTTCTATTCGCCGGCCGACCTGCAGAAGAATCCGGTCACGCCCGGCAAGCATATCCGGCTGGGCGGCATGGTCGCCGACAAGTCTATCGTGCGCCAGCCGGATGGAGTCACGATCGATTTCATCGTCGCCGATGGTCCTGCGACCACCAAAGTGCGGTTCCGCGGCATTCCGCCCGATCTGTTCAAAGAGAATAGCGGCGTGGTCGCGGAAGGCGCCTTCGGGCCCAACGGCGTCTTCGCCGCCGATACGATCCTCGCCAAGCATGACGAGCGCTACATGCCGCCGGAACTGGCGAAGAAAGACGGCAAGACCGAACACAAGACGGAGAGTCTGCGGCCATGATCGCTGAAGGGGGGCTGGCGGCATTGTGGTTCGCGGCGGCGCTGTCGCTGCTGCAGCTCATCATGGGCGCGGTGGCGCTGACGCCCGGGCGCGAGGAAGCGGGCGCGATCGTGCGTCCGGTCGCGATCGTGCAGGGGTTGCTGACTCTTGCCGCATTCGGCGCGCTGATCTGGCTGTTCGTGACGTCCGACATGTCGGTGAAGCTGGTCGCGGCGAACAGCAATTCGATGAAGCCGCTTCTTTACAAATTCGCCGGCACCTGGGGGAACCACGAAGGCTCGATGCTGATGTGGGTGACGATCCTGGGCATGGCCGGCGCGGCGGTCGCGATCTTTGAGCATCGCGTGTCGGAGCGAATGCTGCTCGCGACTTTAGCGGCGCAGGCGGCGATCGGGCTCGGCTTCTTCGCCTTCCTGCTCTTTTCCTCCAACCCGTTCGAGCGGCTGCCGATCCCGGCCGCGGACGGGCAGGGGCTCAACCCATTGCTCCAGGATCCGGGCCTGGCCTTCCACCCGCCGACGCTCTACCTCGGCTATGTCGGACTCTCGGTCGCTTTCTCCTTCGCGGTGGGCGCGCTGGTGACGCGCGAAGTGGACGCCGCCTTCGCCCGCGCGATGCGGCCCTGGGTGCTGGGCGCGTGGATTTTGCTGACGCTCGGCATCACCGCGGGCAGCTATTGGGCCTATTATGAGCTCGGCTGGGGCGGCTGGTGGTTCTGGGATCCGGTCGAAAATGCCTCGCTGATGCCGTGGCTGGCGGCGACGGCTCTGCTCCATTCGGTGACGGTGCTGGCGACGCGCGACAGCTTGCGCGCCTGGACAGTGATGCTGGCGGTCGTCGCTTTCTCCATGTCGATGGTCGGCACCTTCCTTGTCCGTTCGGGCATCCTGACATCGGTGCATGCTTTTGCGGTCGATCCGGAACGGGGCAGCTTCATCCTCGCACTGCTCGCCCTTTATATCGGCGGGGCGCTGGCGCTGTTCGCGCTGCGCGTCTCGACCGTCAAGGAAGGCGCGCAGTTCGAGGCCGTGAGCCGCGAGGGCGCGCTGGTCGTCAACAATCTGCTGCTGACCGCGATCCTCGGCATTGTCTTTGTCGGCACGCTTTATCCGCTCTTCGTCGAGGCGGCGTCGGGCGAGAAATTGTCGGTCGGCCCGCCCTATTTCAACAGCGCCGCCGGGCCGCTCGCTTTGCTCTTGGTCGCGATCATGGCGGCGGGGCCGCTGATGCGCTGGCGGCGGGACCGGATCGGCGTGGTGCTCGACCGCATGGCGATCCCGATCCTGGCGACGGCGGCCGTCTTGCTGCTGATTGTACTGATCGCACCGCCAATAGGCGTGCTGCCATTGCTCGGCCTGATCCTGGCTGTCGGTGTCGGCATCGGCAGCGTCGCGCCGCTCTGGGGCCGCAACCTGCGCCGCACCCCAATGTTCACCTGGGGCATGGTGATCGCGCATCTGGGCATTGCCGTCAGCCTGGCCGGCATGGCTTGCGAAAGCGCTTTCACCAAGGAAACCTTGGTCGCGGCGCGGATCGGCGAGACAAAGCAGGTCGGGCCGTACCAGGTCCGGCTGGACGCTGTGGAACCGGTCGCCGGGCCGAATTGGACGGCGCTGGAAGCGACCTTGACGGCAAGCAATGGCGGCGCGCCGATCGTGCTGAAGCCGCAAGCGCGGAGCTGGCCCAATCCGCCGACCGATACCAGCGAGTCCGCGATCGCGACGCGCTGGAACGGCCAGCTCTACACCGTCATCGGCAAGGAGGACGAGCAGGGCCGCTGGCAGCTTCGCCTGTGGTGGAAACCGTTCGTGACGCTGATCTGGCTGGGCGGGGCGATGGTCGCGTTCGGCGGCGCGCTGTCCATGCTGGGCCGGCTGCGGCGCGAACGGCTTTACCGCGACCGGATCGCCTACGCATGAGACGCCTTTGGCTCTGGGCGCCGCTCGCCGGCTTTGTTATCTTTTTCGGCGTGGTCGCGTTCGGGCTGATCAAGCCTGACGACCGCGATATCCGCTCGCAGATGATCGGCCAGCCGGTGCCTGTGTTCGACCTGCCCGCCGGCGCGCCGGGCCGTACTGCGTTCACTGACAGCGACCTGAAGGGTGGCCGGCCGCGTCTCCTCAATATCTTCGCCAGCTGGTGCGTGCCGTGCATCGCCGAGGCGCCAGTGCTGATGGAGCTGAAGCGGCGCGGAGTCGCCATCGACGCGATCGCGATCCGCGACCGGCCGGAGGATGTCGCGGCTTTCCTGGCGCGCAACGGCGACCCGTATGACCGGATCGGCTCCGACACGGCATCACGGGTGCAGCTGGCAATCGGCTCTTCGGGCGTGCCGGAGACCTTCGTGATCGACGGCAAGGGCGTGATCCGTCACCAGCATATCGGAGACATCCGCGCGGAGGATATTCCGGAGATATTGGCCGAGCTGGAGAAGGTGAAATGAAATCCTCCCCGGGACGGGGAGGGGGACCAGCCGCAGGCTGGTGGAGGGGGCCCGTCGCCTCACCGTCCTATGACCGGGCCCCCTCCACCACGCCGCTGCGCGTCGCGGTCCCCCTCCCCGTCCCGGGGAGGAGTTTGGCGCTTGTGCTCGCTCTCATCTCCGTCCCCGCGCTTGCCGACTCAACCCTTCCCGCCGCCAAATGGGCGAACGAGCAACTGCCCGATCCGGCGCAGGAGCGGCAAGCCAAGGCACTGATGGAGACGCTGCGCTGCATCGTCTGTCAGGGTCAGTCGATCGCCGATTCCGATGCCGAACTGGCCGGTGACATGCGCGCGATGGTGCGCACCCGCATCGCCGCCGGCGAGAAGCCCGAGGCGATCCGCGCCTGGTTGGTCGCGCGCTATGGGCAATGGGTGAGTTACAAGCCGCTGGTCGAGCCGTTGACCTGGCCGCTCTGGGCGATGCCGCTGCTGTTGCTCGGCGTCGGCGCTTACCTCGCGCGCGGGCGGTTTCGGAGGAAGCGCTGATGGGCTGGCTCATTGCTCTGGGTCTTGCCGCGATCGTCGGCGGTGCGCTCTGGAAATGGGGGCATTTACCCCGCTCTGCGTTTGAGCCGATCGCGGCGGCGCTGCTGTTGGGCCTCGCCGGCTATGCGCTCCAGGGGAGCCCGCGCCAGCCCGGCCATCTGGTGCAGGCCGACGATACCAGCTCGCGCGCGAACGAAGCGGAGATCGCGGTCCGCAAGGAAATGGGCAGGGCCCGCTTCGGCAGCGGCCCGTCCTGGCTGATGGCCGCCGATGGCGCGATGCGCGCCGGTTCGCCGCTCGCAGCCGTCACTTTCATCCGCAGCGGCCTCAAGGAGAATCCCCGCGACCCGGACCTGTGGGTCGGGCTCGGCAACGCCCTTGTCGTTCATAATGGCGGCCTGGTTTCGCCCGCCGCGACCTTCGCCTTTCAGAAAGCGGCGGAAATTTCGCCCGACCATCCGGGGCCGCCTTTCTTCATGGGGCTGGCGCTCGCGCAATCCGGGCAGTTCGCCCAGGCGCGCGCGATCTGGACGGAACTCTTGAAGCGCGCGCCGGCCGACGCGCCATGGAAGGCCGATCTGGAGCAGCGCTTGGCGCAACTGCCTGGCTGATCTATAGCGCCGAAGCGCCAGGGGGTCGGGCGACCGCGTCGCACTTCGGTGCGCCGAGGAAAGTCCGGGCTCCACGGAACGACGGTGCCGGGTAACGCCCGGCGGCTTCGCGTGAGCGGGGTCAGGGAAAGTGCCACAGAAAGCAGACCGCCACGGTTTCGGCCAGGCAAGGGCGAAAGGGTGCGGCAAGAGCGCACCGCGGTCCCGGCAACGGGAACGGCACGGCAAACCCCACCGGGAGCAAGACCGAATAGGGGCGGCACATGGGCCTGTTCCGGCTCGTCGCCCGGGTTGGTTGCTGGAGACCGTCAGCAATGACGGTCCGAGAGGAATGGTCGCCCATCGCTCTTACGGGCGAGGACAGAACCCGGCTTACAGACTCTCTGGCGCAAAATGCCGACAAGGGAACGCATTCACCATGTCGGTGATTTGACGCCAAGGCGGCCGAAGGGTATCCGGCCCGCATATTCCGGAGCGTGCCCTGGTTCTCAGGAGCGCGCCCTTTGTCTTTGCTTGGGGAGGTTCCTCTTGGCCGATCGCGTGCCCGCTTATTCGCTCGCCCGTCAGGGCATTGATACCGGAGCGGAGCTCCACTGGAATCTGGGTACCGCCCCGCTGGTCGAGCATGCGGTGCGCCGCGCCGAAGGCTTGCTGGCGAAAGACGGTCCCTTCGTCGTCGCGACCGGCAAGCATACCGGCCGCTCCGCCAACGACAAATTCATCGTCCGCGATGCGGAGACCGAGAACAGCGTCTGGTGGGGCAAGACCAACAAGGGCATGACGCCGGATCATTTTCAGGCGCTCAAGCAGGATTTCCTCGCGCACCTGAAAACCAAGCCCGAATTGTTCGTGCAGGATCTGTTCGGCGGATCGCAGCCGGAGCATCGGGTGCGCGTGCGCGTGATCAACGAACTCGCCTGGCACAACCTGTTCATCCGCACCCTGCTCGTGCGGCCCGATGCCGCTGACCTGGCCGGCTTCGAGCCGGAATATACGATCATCGACCTGCCGAGCTTCCAGGCGGACCCGGAGCGTCATGGCACGCGGTCGGAAACCGTGGTCGCGGTCAATTTCTCCGAAAAGCTGATCCTGATCGGCGGCACGGCCTATGCCGGCGAAATGAAGAAAAGCGTGTTCGGCCTGCTCAACTATCTGCTGCCGCAGCAGGGCATCATGCCGATGCATTGCTCCGCCAATATCGGCCCGGAGGGCGACACGGCGATTTTCTTCGGCCTGTCCGGCACCGGCAAGACCACATTGTCGGCGGACGCCAGCCGCACGCTGATCGGCGATGACGAGCATGGCTGGTCGGACACGGCAGTCTTCAACTTCGAAGGCGGCTGCTATGCCAAGATGATCCGCCTCTCGCCCGAAGCGGAGCCGGAAATCTACGCGACCACCAAGCGCTTCGGCACCGTGCTCGAAAATGTCGTAATCGACCCGGTCACGCGCGAACTGGACCTGGACGATGCGACGCTCGCCGAGAATAGCCGCGGCGCCTATCCGATCGACTTCATTCCCAATGCGTCGGCCGAGAATATGGGGCCGGTTCCGAAGAATGTGATCATGCTGACAGCGGACGCTTATGGCGTGCTGCCCCCGATCGCGAAGCTGACGCCGGATCAGGCGATGTATCACTTCCTCTCGGGTTACACGGCGAAGGTGGCCGGCACCGAGATCGGCGTGACCGAGCCGTCGGCGACTTTCTCGACCTGCTTCGGCGCCCCCTTCATGCCGCGCCATCCGTCGATCTACGGCAATCTGCTGAAGGAAAGGATCGCCAAAGGCGGCGTCGATTGCTGGCTGGTCAATACCGGTTGGACCGGCGGCAAATTCGGCACCGGCAGCCGCATGCCGATCAAGGCGACCCGAGCGCTGCTGAACGCAGCGCTGGACGGCAGCCTCAACAATGCCGAGTTCCGCACCGATCCGAATTTCGGCTTCAAGGTGCCGGTGAGCGTGCCGGGCGTCGACGCGGCGATCCTCGATCCGCGCGGCACCTGGGCGGACAAGGCGGCCTATGACGAGACCGCCCGCAAGCTTGTCCAGCAATTCATCGACAATTTCGCGCAATTCGAAGCGCATGTCGATGAAGGCGTCCGCCAAAGCGCGCCCAAAGCTGCCTGATTAGCCCGGTCATCAGGATCGGGCGCTTCCCTGAAAGAAAGCCCGATCCGATGACCGACCATTCACCTCGCCTGTTCGAAAGCGCCGCCGCGATCCGCCGCGTCGGCGAAGGCCTGCTTGCCTGCGATCTGCCGCGTCTCGAATGGACGCACGAAGCCCACCTTGCCGCCACGCTCTGGCTCGTCGTCGAGCGGCCGGACATCGACCTGGACGCTGAGCTGCCGGCCATCATCCGTCGCTACAACGAGAGCGTCGGCGGCCGGAATACCGACAGCGAAGGCTATCACCATACGATCACGCTGACCTACCTGGCCGCGATTCGAGATCATGCGGCGGAGACGGCGGGGACGGGGCTGTCCGTCCGCGTCAACGCGCTGCTGATGAGTGAGCGCGGCAAGCGCGACTGGCCGCTCCGCTTCTATTCGCCGGAACGACTCTTCTCGGTTGACGCGCGACTGGGTTTCGTGCCGCCCGATTTATCTTGAGTTTTCATCAGTTACGTTATCGCTGGGCGTGACATGCCCTTTGCAATGCCTGCAATCCGGTGTCGCGACCTGCCCCAAGGCGCCCCGATTTTCCCCAGAAAATTCGGTGGCTTCGAGGCAAAAATGTCGTTTTTGTCCAATACAGCCATAATGAACGGGGGCTTATCCAAACGGTAGGAGCGGGGGGCTCCGCCGATGACACACGCTGCAGCGTCCGGGGGGACGCGGCAAATCTTTCTGCACCGCTTCGCTACGGCGAAGGGGGTATGAGCGACCTGTCCAAGATCGAGCGTGTGCTCGGTATCGTCGAATATTGCCTGTGCGAGGCATTTCCGCGCGACTTCTTCCGGCGCTGCGCCTTTGCCGGGTTCGGCGTGCGTGCCTTGCTGCAGGATATGGGGATCGAAGCAGCGATGGTTGGCGGCCAGTTTGCCGCTCTGGTGGTGGCACCGGATCGCGGTCGGCTGGCGGTTCAAGGCTTCAAGGCCGGCCGCGAGCCATTCCCGCATTTCTGGGTTGAGGCGGACGACCGGCTGATCGACCTTGGGCCGCATTTGCTCGCTTACGGTTCGGACTATCCAGTACTGTCGATGCCGGCTTTGGCGTGGGAAATGAGCGCGCCATTGCCTTCGGCGATCCGCTACAAAGCGCAGCAAAGACTGCCTCACGATACCAGGATGAGTATCGATCAGGCATTGAATGTCCGTTGCGACGGTTTCGTCCGCGAATGCAGGGCGGTTGCCGCCAATGGCAAAGCGACGCCGGCGCTTCCGACCTGGCTCGCATCCAACTATGCCTCGCTGCTGACCGCCGTGGACCGCGGCGATGCCTGGGCGGGCGAAGCCAAGCGCTTCGAGAACATCGCGCAGAACCATCCCCTGCCATTCTGAGTGCTTGCCAGCAGCGCCTTCCCTGCCCAAGACACGCCGCCATGCTTCGTCCGCTTTCAACCAACGAACTCCAGGCCCTGAATGCTATCCATAGCCAGCTTCAATCGGGCGACTCGCTCGGTGCGCTGACCCGGCTGGAGACGCTTTCCGCCGACGTTCGCGATCATCCGAACGCGTTGTTCCTGCGGGGCCTGATTCTGCAGGCACTCAATCGCTGGGAGGATGCACGATCGACGATGGAGGAGGGGCTGCAGCGCGCGCCCGAATTCGTCGCGCTCTGGAACAGCTATGGCAATCTTCTCGACGATATGGGCGACGGCGAAGCGGCGGTCACGGCGCTGCAAAAAGCCGTCGAACTGTCGCCGACCAATGATCATCTGATCAATCTCGGCATCGTAGCGACGAATGCCGGGCGATACGATATTGCCGAGGATGCCCTGGGCAAGGCGATCCGCGGTGCGCCCGCTGTCGCGCGCGGCTGGTCGGTACTGGCGCTTCTGGAAGAGAAGAAGGGCAAGCCGGAAACCGCCGCCGAACTCTATCGTCGCGCCATCGCGCTGGACGCGGACGATATGCGCAGCCGCCATAATCTCGCGATCCTGCTGCGGAAAGAGGATCGAGCCGCGGAAGCGCTTGAAGAAGCGGAAAACGCGCTGCGCCAAGGCCCCGTGCCCCCGGAGACCGCGACGCTGCGCGCCCATCTTCTCGTCGATATGGACCGGACCGATGAGGCGGTGGCGGAATATCGAAATATCCTCGATCAGGTGCCTGAACAGCTGGAGGCCCATGAGACATTGGCGCTGTTGCTGCCGCAGATCGGCCGCGCTTCGGAAGCGCTCGATGCCTATCGCGCTGCGCTTCATGCTCGGCCTCATTCCGAAGCGCTATGGGGGTCGGCCCTGCGCACGGCGTTCAATGTGCACGATTATGTCCAGCTCGCGGCCTGGGGGCAGGAAGCGGAAAGCCTGCTTGGCCCGCGTCCGGCCGTTCGCATCGCCCGGGCGGCGGGCCTGTCGCGGATGGGCAACCACCAGCGCGCGATCGCTTTGCTGCGCGAGGTTCTGGCAAGCGAGCCTGACCACCAGTCCGCGCATCAGCATCTGGCGCATTGCCTGATCGCGGCCGGCGAGCCGAAGGATGCCGAGGCGCACGCATTGCGCGCGACCGAGCTCGATCCGCTCGACCAGGCGCCATGGGCGCTGCTGACCGTGATCTGGCGGCTGCTCGACGACCCGCGCGAGGCCTGGCTCGCCGATTAT
>JAFEEY010000023.1 GCA_018240865.1 Pseudomonadota bacterium
GGCGAGGAATCGCCGACGCAGCTGCCGGCGTCGATCGTCCCCTGTCGCCCGATCGTGCCGGTGGCAAAAAGAAGGGCCTCGGCAAGGCTGGTCTTGCCAGCCCCGCCAGGCCCGACGAGCGCGATCGCTCTGGTGCTCGCTGATCTTTCGGGCATGATCGTCTCCTTCGTCTGCCGCGCGAGCAGTCCGCGTAAGGAGACGCGGGCCGTTTCGCGTCTGTGAGTCGGACTGAAGATGCTCTGCCTGTGGATAAGCGAGGTCAAGCCCCGCGCGGCAATCCGATCGCACTAGCCAAATCAGCCGTGTTGCCGCTGGGTCCGCCCTCCCTTACATGGCGCCTCATGAGCTCGACCAACGACATTCGCCGGACCTTTCTCGACTATTTCGAAGGGGAGGGGCATGAGCGCGTGGCCTCCGCGCCGCTGGTGCCGCACAACGATCCGACGCTGATGTTCGTGAACGCCGGCATGGTGCCGTTCAAGAACGTGTTCACCGGCCTGGAAACGCGGCCTTATTCGACCGCGGTCTCCGCGCAGAAATGCGTGCGCGCGGGCGGCAAGCACAATGATCTCGACAATGTCGGCTATACCGCCCGGCACCACACTTTCTTCGAAATGCTGGGGAATTTCTCGTTCGGCGACTATTTCAAGGAACGGGCGATCTCGCTTGCCTGGAACCTGATCACGCGCGAGTTCGGGATCGACAAGAACCGGCTGCTCGCGACCGTCTACCATACCGACGACGAAGCCTATGATCTTTGGAAGAAGATCGCGGGCCTGCCTGAAGATCGGATCATCCGCATCCCGACCAAAGACAACTTCTGGGCGATGGGCGACAACGGCCCGTGCGGCCCATGCTCCGAGATCTTCTACGACCATGGCGACCACATTCCCGGCGGCCCGCCGGGCAGCCCGGACGAGGATGGCGATCGCTTCACCGAGATCTGGAACCTCGTCTTCATGCAGTACGAGCAGGAAGCGAACGAGATCGTTCGCGATTTGCCGCGTCCCTCGATCGACACCGGCATGGGGCTGGAGCGCGTTGCGGCGGTGCTGCAGGGCGTCCACGACAATTACGATACCGACACGTTCAAAGCACTGATCGCCGAAAGCGGCGCGCTGACCGGCACCGCGACCGACGGCGAATACAAAGCCTCGCACCGGGTCATCGCCGATCACCTTCGAGCGTCGGGCTTTCTGGTGGCGGACGGCGTGCTGCCGGCGAACGAAGGTCGCGGCTATGTGCTGCGCCGGATCATGCGCCGGGCGATGCGCCACGCACATCTGCTGGGTGCGAAGGAACCGCTGATGCACCGGCTGGTGCCGTCGCTGGTGGCCGAGATGGGAGCGGCCTATCCGGAGCTGGTGCGCGCGCAGCCGCTGATCCAGGCGACGCTGGAGCAGGAAGAGACCCGCTTCCGCCAGACGCTGGCGAACGGCCTTAGGTTGTTGGATGAAGCCACGGGCAACATGAAGCCCGGCGCGACTCTACCTGGCGCGGTCGCGTTCAAGCTCTACGACACCTATGGCTTCCCTTATGATCTGACCGAGGATGCGCTGCGCGCCCAGGGCTTCGGCGTCGACCGGATCGGCTTCGACGAAGCGATGGCCGAGCAGAAGGCGGCCGCGCGCGCGGCCTGGAAAGGCTCCGGCGCCAAGGCTTCCGAGGATGTCTGGTTCGATCTCGCCGAGGCGAACGGATCGACCGAGTTCATCGGCTATACCGGCACCGAAGGCGAGGGCGAGGTGGTCGCGATCGTGCGTGATGGAGCGCCGGTCCATCACGCCTCGGCCGGCGAGAAGGTCGTGCTGCTGACCAACCAGACGCCTTTCTATGCAGAGAGCGGCGGCCAGTCGGGCGATGCCGGCCTGATCACCGGCGACAAGGGGCTTCGCGCGGCGGTCGAGGACACGACCAAACCGCTCGGCAAGCTTCACGCGCACCATGTCGTGATCGAGAATGGCGAGGTCGCGGTGGGCGATGCCGTGCATCTGTCGGTCGATGCCGGGCGGCGCGATCGTATCCGCGCCAACCACTCCGCCACGCACCTTGCTCACGCGGCGCTCCGCAAGCGGCTGGGCGGGCATGTGACGCAGAAAGGCTCGCTGGTCGCCGCCGATCGCTTCCGCTTCGACTTCTCGCATCCGCAGGCGTTGAGCGCGCAGGAGATCGCCGATGTAGAGGCCGATGTGAATGCGCAGATCCGCCTGAACGAGCCGGTCTCGACGCGGCTGATGGCGCCGGAAGATGCGATCGCGGCCGGCGCAATGGCACTGTTCGGCGAGAAATATGGCGACGAAGTGCGCGTGCTGACGATGGGCGGCGACGCCTATTCGGTCGAGCTGTGCGGCGGCACGCACGTGAACGCGACCGGCGACATCGCGATCTTCAAGATCGTCTCCGAAAGCGCGGTGTCCTCAGGCGTGCGCCGCATCGAAGCACTGACCGGCGAGGCGGCGCGGCAATGGCTCAACCAGCGCGACGAGAAATTGCGCGAGACGGCGGCAACGCTGAAGGCCAGCCCGGACGAAGTGCCCGCGCGTGTCGCGGCCTTGGTCGAGGAACGGCGCAAGCTGGAACGCGAACTGGCCGACGCGAAAAAGGCGTTGGCGCTCGGTGGCGGCAGCAAGGCCGAGGCGGCCGGGCCCGAGCAAGTTGGCGGGCACGGCTTTATCGGCCAGGTGGTCGACGGGCTCGACCCCAAGGGCCTGCGCGGCGCCGTCGATGAGCTGAAGGCGCGCGTCGGCTCGGGCGTGGCGGTGCTGGTCGCGGTCAATGACGGCCGCGCTTCAGTCGCTGTGGGCGTGACCGACGACCTGACTGGGGAGCGCAGCGCGGTCGATCTGGTCAAACTGGCAGTGGCGGCCTTGGGCGGGCAGGGCGGCGGCGGCCGTCCTGACATGGCCCAGGGCGGCGGACCGGACGGCGGCAAGGCCAACGAAGCGGTCGCGGCCGTGCGTGCCGCGCTGGAAGAGGTCGCGGCCGCGGCCTAGCGCGCCCCAACACCGTTCGGCCTGAGCTTGTCGAAGGCCTCCCTTCTTTCTACCACGCTGGAAAAGGGAAGGGAGGGCTTCGACAAGCTCAGCCCGAACGGAGTAGGGAACGGGCTTGAGCAGCAGATACGACGCACTGATCATCGGCGGCGGGCATAATGGCCTGACCTGCGCCTGGTATCTGGCGCGTGCGGGCCTGAAAGTGCTGATCGTCGAGCGGCGGCATGTGGTCGGCGGCGCGGCAGTGACGGAGGAATTCCACCCCGGCTTCCGCAACTCGACCGCCAGCTACACGGTCAGCCTGCTTCAATCGAAAGTCATCCGCGATATGGGCCTCCACGATTGGGGCCTGCGCGTGGTGCACCGCCCGATCTCCAATTTCCTGCCGATCGACGATTCCAATTATCTGAAGCTTGGCGGCGGGCTGGAAAAGACCCAGGCCGAAGTCGCCAAATTCTCCGCGCGCGATGCCGAAACGCTTCCCGCCTATTACGATGCGCTGGAAGGCATTGCCGACGTTCTGCGTGACCTGGCGCTGCAAACCCCGCCCAATGCCGGCGGCGGCTGGAGCGAGCTGCTGCGTGCGATCGGTCCGGGCCGGCGCATGGCGAAACTGGGGTTGGAAGGCCAGCGCGACCTGCTCGACTTGTTCGTGAAGTCCGCGCGGACCTTCCTCGATGGCTGGTTTGACAGCGACCCGATCAAGGCGGCGTTCGGCTTCGACGCGGTGGTCGGCAATTATGCCAGCCCCGACACGCCGGGCAGCGCCTATGTGCTGCTCCACCACGTCTTCGGCGAAGTAAACGGCGTTATGGGCGCCTGGGGCCACGCGATCGGCGGCATGGGCGCGATCACGGGCGCAATGCGCAAGGCGTGCGAGGCAGCGGGCGTCGAGATCATGACCGATGCGCCGGTTTCGCGCGTGCTGGTCGATAATGGCAAGGCGGTCGGTATCGCGCTGGAAGATGGCCGCGAACTGTTCGCCAAGCGCATCGTCGCCAATGTCGGGCCGAAATTGCTCTACGGAAAGCTCATCGATTCAAGCGACTTGCCCGCAGATTTCGCGCGGCGGATGAAGAGCTACAAGGTCGGCTCCGGCACGTTCCGCATGAACGTCGCGCTATCAGAACTGCCGCGATTCACTTGCCTGCCTGAACCCGGCGAACATCTGGCGAGCGGCATCGTGATCGCGCCGACGCTCGATTACATGGACCAGGCCTTCACCGATGCGCGCGCGTCCGGTTGGTCGAAAAAGCCGATCGTCGAGATGTTGATCCCCTCGACGCTTGACGACAGTCTCGCGCCGAAAGGAGCGCATGTCGCGAGCCTGTTCTGCCAGCAATTCGCGCCGGAACTGCCGGATGGCCGCAGCTGGGCGGATGAGCGCGACAAGGCAGCGGACCTGGTCATCGACACGGTCGACGCCTGGGCGCCCGGCTTCAAAGCGTCCGTGGTCGGCCGGCTGGCGCTCAGCCCGATGGACCTTGAGGATCGTTTCGGCCTGGCGGGCGGCGACATCATGCACGGCGCCATGTCGCTCGATCAGCTTTATGCCGCGCGGCCCGTGTTAGGGAACGGCGCCTATGCCGGGCCGATCAAAGGCCTGTGGATGTGCGGCGCTGGCACGCACCCCGGCGGCGGCGTCACCGGCGCGCCGGGCCATAATTGCGCGCGGGAGATCCTCCGCGCGTTCTGACACCTCTCCCTTGCGGGGAGAGGTCGAGACGCGCGGAGCGCGTCCGGGTGAGGGGGCTCTGAGTTCGCAAGTCGAGCGCCGAGCCCCCTCACCCCGCTCGCCTGCCGGCGAGTCGCCCTCTCCCCGCGGGGGAGAGGGGTCAGGGCCGCCCCACCCGCTCGATCAGCGCTTGCGCCGCCGCGGGGGCGCGGACCTTGGCGCCGGCGATGAAGAAGACGAAGACGTCGCGGCCACCTTTCTCCCATTCCCTCGCCTGGGCGGCCCAGGCGCCGAGTTCGGCCGGCGCATAGCCGCTATCCACTTCCTCGCGGCATTGCTGGAGCCGGGCATAGGTGAAGTCGGCCGTCTGTTCCTCGAAGGTAGGGTAGTCGGCCGAATGAGCATAGACGGTCGCCACATTCGCTTTCCGGGCGAGCTCGAAATAGGCCGGGTCGTTGAAGCTTTCATGCCGCGGTTCGAGGGCGTGGCGCAGTTTCAACCCGCCCCATTCCTTCGGCAGGAGCTTCAGGAACGCCTCGATTTCATCTGCATTGAACTTCTTGGTCGCCGCCAGTTGCCAGAGGATCGGCCCCAGCTTAGGGCCGAGCTCGATCAGGCCCTGATCGAGAAAATTACGAATGCTCTCCTCGGCTTCGGCCAGGTTCTTTCGATTGGTGCAGAAGCGGCTGGCCTTCAGCGCATAGAGAAAGCCTTCGGGCGCGGTCTTCGCCCATTTCTCGAACGTCTTGGGGCTTTGACGGCTATAGAAGGTGCCATTGACCTCGATCGCGGTCATCGCCTGCGTGGCGAATTCAATCTCTTTCGCTTGCGGAAGCTTGGGCGGGTAGAACGTCCCCCGCCACGGC
The DNA here is from genome assembly GCA_018240865.1 of Pseudomonadota bacterium. Taxonomy (GTDB): domain Bacteria; phylum Pseudomonadota; class Alphaproteobacteria; order Sphingomonadales; family Sphingomonadaceae; genus Sphingomonas_B. The sequence continues at coordinate 5,535 of JAFEEY010000023.1, forward strand.
TCGTATGTCCAGCCGCCGATGCCGATTTTGATCATCCGCCCCGCTTAGCGGAGCGCGCGCCGGATCGCCAGATTGTCGAGGATCATCCCGCCAGCGATGAACACGCTGCCGGTGCAGGCTGCGAACAGCAGCTCCCCGCCAAAGCCCGGATATTGGGCGAGATAATGCTGGCCGCGTTCGCAGGCGCCCAATGCCAGCGCATAGATCACCAGGCAGGCTTCGAACCGCGTCTTGATGGTAAACAGGCGCTTAACTTTTGCGAACATGGCGCGAATAACGCTCCGCGCACGGGTTCGGGCAAGGTAAATAAATGGTTAACGCACCGCTTCCGTCATGCGTGCTCGATCCGGCATCCCGCTTCCGTTGTGGCGGCCGAAAGAGCAGCTGGACCTCGGATCAAGTCCGGGGTGGTGGATGAGATTCAGAGATTTTCGTTGGCCAGATCGAGCGCTTCCAGCAGCGCAGCGCGCGCGGCGCGAATCTGCGCATGAAGCCCCGGATCGGACAGACGAGCAGGATTGATTGATTCGGGCCAGTGCGCCGCGACGACCGCTTCCAACCTGTCCAGCTCGTCCTCGTCGAGCATGAAACGCGGATCGACCGTCGCAGGGTCCGCGACCACACGAAGACGGAGGCAGGCGGGGCCGCCGCCATTGGCCATGGACTGGCGGACATCGACGAACAGCGCCTTGCGGATCGGGCCATTGCCGGCGGTCAGATCGTCCAGATAGGCGGCGACCGAAGGGACGGCCTGGGCCTCGCTCGGCAGGATCAGCGCCTGCTCGCCGGACGGCAGGGTGACGAGCTGAGCGTTGAACAAGTAGCTGGCGATCGCGTCGGTAAGGCTGACGCGAGCAGCGGGCACCTCGACGATCTTCACCTCCGGCAGCAGTCGTTCCAGATCGGCGTAAAAGCCGGGGCGGTTGGCGAAGGCCTGTTCATGGGCGAAGAGGGTCAGCCCGTCGGCGACGGCGACCACGTCATTATGGAAGGCGCCGGCCGCGATCGCTTCCTCGGCCTGCTCGACGAACAGTGTGCGCGAAAGGTCGAGGCAGTGATGCGCCGCCACCGCCTCGCAGGCGACGCGGTGCTGGCGCGCGGGGAACGGCCCGCCGGTGCGGCCATAGACGAAGATCTCCACGCCCGGCTCGCCATGCGAAGGCGCGAGGCGCATATGATTGGCCGCCCCCTCGTCGCCGAACGGGGCGGGGACCGGGCCATGCACTGCGAATGCCGGATTGGCGAAAGCCAGCCGCAGCTGCTTCAGCGTGTGCGGCGATTCATGGCTGCGGTGCGGCATGGTGACGAGATTGGCGACCGTGAGATGGCATTTGCCGTCGGCCGTGTCGGGCGCAGGTGATACGGTCGCGGCGTTCGCGGTCCACATCGCCGATGCGCTCATCGCCCAGGCGGGGAGAGGGGCGGGGCTGTCCATCGTCGCGCCGAGCTCGCCAAGCCAATCGCTGTCAGGCCGCGGGTGCGGCAGCAGCAGGCCTTGCGGCAGGCCGAGCCGGACATTGTGCCGCATCTTCGCCAGCCCCTGCAGCGCCGCGGCCCGTGGATAGCTGGGCTGGTTGGCGTTCTTGGCAGAGGCGAGATTGCCGAGGCTGAGACCGGCATAATTGTGGCTGGGGCCGACAAGGCCGTCAAAGTTGATTTCAGTGAGCAACCCAAGCTCCGTTTGTTTCGAGCGAAGTCGAGAAACCGAGCCCGCTGAATCGTATCTCGACTTCGCTCGATACGAACGGGGAGGGATGGCTAGGTCCGGCCCACATGCGTGACATAGTCGCCGACGGAAACGTTCAGCAGCTTCGCGCCAAGCTCATCGAGGGCAATGTCGCCGCCTTCATAGACTTCGATCTCAGCATAGGCGGCCCGCCAGGTCGCCAGGCGGCCGGCGGTCGCGAGGCGGCGTTCGCCGATCACGTCGCCTATGCGGGCGACGCGCGACTCCACCGCGCTCTGGATCGAGCGGATACGGTCCGTATAGGCGACCATCGTCGGGCCGCCGTCGAAAATGTCGATATATTTGTCGTGGGCGAAGCCTTCATGCTCCAGCATCCGCATCGCCGCGCGCCCGCTCGGGTGCGGCATCGCGATCACGTGCCGCGCGCTTTCGGGCAGCATGTCGATATAGATCGGGTGCTTGGGCATCAGATCGGCAATGAACTGGTTGCCGTTCACGGCATTGAACTCGTCCGCTTCCTGAAAGGTCATGCCGAAGAATTTGCCGGCGAGACCGTCCCAGAATGGCGATCCGCCGGCTTCGTCGATCACCCCGCGCAGCTCCGCCAGCGTCCGGTCGGAAAAGCGGCCCCGATGCTTCTTGATGAAGAGGTAACGGCTGCGCGCGAGCAGCATGCCAAGCCCGCCGGCGCGTTCGCGCGGATGCAGGAACAGGCCGCCCACCTCGCTTGCGCCTTCCAGGTCGGTCGAAAGCGTCAGCATGTCGGCGCGGAACGTGCGGTTCAGCTCTTTTGATTGCTGGGTGAGCGTGCCGATCCGGTAGGAATAAAAAGGCCAGTGCTGGCCGACCATCGTGAAGATCTGGCAGGTGCCGCGCACCTCGCCGGTCTCTCTATTCTCCAGCACCATTACGAACAGGTCGTCGACATGCTCGTCTTCCTGCCGGGCCAGCGCGGCGGTCGAACGCTCCAGCTTGGCCTTTAGCGATTTGCGGTCGGGCGGCAGATTGGTGAAGCCGCCACCGGTCAGCTTCGCCAACTCGTAGAGCGAGCCGAGATCGTCGAGCGTGGCGGGGCGCAGGAAACAGCTCATGGCCGGCCCTTGTCAGCCAGGCGAAGGATCGCGAGTGTCGAGAGCTGTGCCCGCGCGGGCAGCGATTCAGGGATCAGAAATTCCTCCTCCGAATGGATGGCGCCGCCCAGCGCGCCCATCGTGTCGACCACGGGCACGCCTTGCGCGGCGATATTGTTGCCGTCGCACACCCCGCCGGTCGCTTTCCAGGCGATCGTCTGGCCCAGATCGGCGCCGCAATCGCGGACCAGGCCGAACAGGCGCTCGGCGGCCGGATCGAGCGGCTTGGGCGGGCGGCCGAACCCGCCATGCGCATGGATGCGGACTTCGCGGCGGGCCGCGACATCGGCGATCGCTTCGTCAAGCAGCGCCCGGGCGCGGGCTTCCTCATCGGGCGAAGCGGGGCGGAAATTGACGCGCAGAACCGCGCGGTCGGGCACGACATTGTTGGGGCCGCCGCCGTCGATCTTCGCCGGGTTTACCGACAGGCCTGGCCCGACCGCCCGCTCCAGCCTGAGCGCCAGATCGGCGGCGGCAAGCACGGCATTGCGGCCGTCCTGCGGGTTGCGGCCGGCATGGGCGGCGCGGCCTTCGATCAGGATCGAGAAATTGCCGGAACCCGCGCGGGCGCCCGCCAGCGTGCCGTCGGGAAGCGCAGGCTCATAAGTGAAGGCCGCGGCCTTGCCCTTGGCCGCGCCGGCGATCAGCGCGGCGGAAGAAGGCGAGCCCACTTCCTCATCGCTGTCGATCAGCACCTGATAGCCGATGCTCGCCGCGTCCGGCGTTGTCTCGACGGCCTTCAGGGCGGCGAGCATCAGCGCGAGGCCGCCCTTCATGTCCGCGGTGCCGGGGCCGTTCAGTCGGCCATCGTCCAACCAGCGCAAAGTCTGGAACGGATGATCGGCGCCGAAGACCGTGTCGTAATGACCGGTGAAGAGTAATTGCACCGGCGCTGCGGGCCGCACGGCGACCAGCAGGTGTGCGCCATGCTCAATCCCCTGGACGGTGCCGTCGGCGGTGACGATCTCGACCGGATCGGGCGGCACAAGGTTGAGCTGGCCGGGCAGCGCAGAGAAAGCATCGGCAAGCAGCCCGGCCATCGTCTTCAGGCCGGCAAGATTGCGCGAGCCGCTATTGACCGCCGCCCAGGCCTGAACCTGAGCCAGCATCGGCGCGGCGGCGGCAATCTCGCAGGCGGCAGCTTCGTTCGCGGTGAGCCCCATGAAGCGGCTCTAGCCGCGCCCGCGAACGAAGCCAACACATGGCCGGATCAGGCCGCCTTGCTGGCGTCCGCTTTCCAGTCGAGCAGCCATTCGTCCGTTACCGAAATGCCGGGACTGGTGACGATCGCGAAGAACACGGTCTGGCCGGTCATGATCTCCAGCTCCGGCGTGTGCACCTCGCCGTCCTGAATCATGACGATGCTGCCCTCGGCCAGCGACTCGCGCCATTTAGCGAGCGCCTTGGCGTCACCCGCTTTAGGGTTGCGGACGCGGACGACGCCGCCAAGGCCGCTGCCATGCGCGTCGCGCCAGCGATATTCGCCCTCGGTGCCGAAGGCGTGGCTGTAGCCGCATTCATTGACCATGCGCTCGCTGCTGAGGAATTCGCGCTCGCCGGCGACGGCGAAAGGAACGGACAGGCCGTTTCCGCTCCATAGCACCAGATCGCCCGTCCTGATGCGCAGCTTGGGCTCATCGACGGTCAAGCCTGTCTCGCTTTGGCTGACGACAACATTGTGCTGCGCCATCTCGCCCTTTTCGCCGTCTTCCACCAGAATCGCGAACGGATAGGCGGTATTGATCGCGCCGCCGCGTCCGACCATCACATTATAGGCGTAGGTGCCGGGCCGCATGAAGCGCTGCGCAAAGCAGCTCGTCCGACCGATGGCGCGGCTGTCGAGCACGTTCAGCGCCGCCGCTCGCTCGGGCGTGTGGCCCTTGGACGGGCCGCAGCAGCAATCGTCCTTGGCGGATGTGCGGAAGGATTGGGGTTCAAGCATTGTTTGTCTCCTTCAGGCCGAGATGTCGGCGAGCAGGACGAGCTCGTCCTCATCGCTCGAGCGCACTTCGGCAGCTATCTGGTCGATGGTGATGGTGACGCGGAGGTCGATGCTGCTTTCGTTCGGCAGCACTTCAAACAGCTGCGGCTGTTTGTAGATCGGCAGCCGCAGGCCACTGATGAACGGCGTCAGGATCGGCCCCAGCAGCCCGGTCACGCCGGCGATGCCGATCGCCAGCAGGATCGTATCCACCGCGATCGCGAGGAATGGCCCGATGAACGGGATGGCGAGCAGGATCGGCGTCACCGCCGCGCCGATCGCCGCCAGCAGCAACGCCGATGTCGCCCCGAATTGCAGGTTCGGCACGCCAACAATCTCGGCCTCCACCACCCACTGGCCGCCGGTCAGATTGATGACCAGCCGGAAGTCGCCCGTCGCCTTGACGAAATCGCCGAAGGAAACGGGCACGGTGATGGTCGGCCAGTCGATGCAGATGCGCGGGGTGCAGACCCGTCCGACGCATGGAATCTTCACGCACACCTGTGGCAGACAGAAGTCCGGCAGGATGGTGCTGAGGTCGATCCCGAAGTTGAGGCTGAGGTTCCAGTTCAGCCGTAGATCCTCGATCCGGATGATGTCCGGCGGGATCAGGTCGACATCGCCGTTCACCAATGTCGCAGTGACGGCGTAATTGGCGACGAACGGCCCCAGCGATCCGGATCCGCTCTTCGATTGCGGGGGGATCAGGGCGATGGCCGTATCCAGCAAAGTGTTGGCGCCGCTTTCGTCGATCGCGGCAATAATCTCTGACATGATATTTCTCCGATACGCGAGAAGGGGACTCAGACGGTGCCGCGAGCCTTGATGCTGTCGTCCTCGATCAACGGGCCGACAGCGAGCGACAGCTGGAACGCGCCGGCGCGGAGCGCCCGGAGCGGCAGGCGGATGCCCGCCAGCACGGCCTGCAGGATCATGAACAGCAGGCACTCCAGGAAGCTTTCCAGCTCGTCCGGCCTGATGTCGACGATCTCGACCTGATCGACCGCGAAAGCGATCGAATCCTCGCCCGTCGAGCTCAGCACATGCTCCAGATGGCCGACCGCGAAGATGCGGAGCTTGAAGCAGGTGAGTTCGCTCAACGGATGCGGCCGGTCGTCGCGCGGCTGATTCTGTGGTTGTTCGCGGTCCTTGCTGCCCTTGGGCGGGCGCGGCGGCTTGGGGTCGATGCGAATGCGCCGGCATTCGATGCATAGTTCGGCGTCGATCTCGGCACTGAACTGGCCGGGGCCGAGCGTCAGCTCGGGCGGTAGCGCATTGGTCTGCTTGAACAGATCGACGCGCGGAATGCCGAGCCGCAATCGCCACTGAATGCCGCCGGGGACGCCAGGGAAAGCAATGGCGTCCATCATCGTCTCGGACGATGTGGTGGCCGGCGTGAAGGCCGGCGAACCATAATTCAGGTAACGGGGCCGCGCCGTGCAGAACGCGGTCAGCACATCGTTGATTGCCGTCTCGTGGATACTTGCGAAGACGGTCTGGACGTCGGTGAGGCTCATCGCTCTCTCCCTTCCAAACGTCCGCGCGCACCATCACTCCCCGCCGCATACGCAACACAGGCGCGAGTGGGCCGGCAACGGCCGGCCGCGCGCGGAACGCATGCTTCCCGAGTGGAAATCAGGTGGTCGGCCGTGTCCTGCTGCCGGCCCGATGCACCTGGTCAATGGGTGGATGATGCGCCCGTTCACGGAACGGCGCTTGGAGAAAAGCGACATTTGCGACGAACCGTTTTTCAGATGCGCGACTGAGGTTCAGGCCGGCTCCCGGCGTCTCAAGCTTCGAGGGGACCGTGTCACTTTGGGAGAGCTTGAAAATGCTCAGGAATCTCGCACTTGCTCTGTCGCTCGCAGCCATGGCGGGCGCGCCTGCCTATGCGGCGCCGTGCCGCGACGCGCACGGCAAATTCATCAAATGCGCGAAGACGCCCACGCCGGCCAAAGCGCCGGTGCGCTGCAAGGGAACCAACGGCAAATTCGTGAAATGCGGCACGCCGGGCGCCAAGCCGGCATAAGCGGGAAAGCTCCGCCGGCGGGGTCTCCGCCGGCGGATGTCGCATTTCAGCGGTGCTTGGCGTCGAGCGCCGCTTTGATCTTGCCGACGAAGGCGACGCGCGCGAGCGACAGATCTTTGCCCGTCGCTCTCGGCCAGGCGCTGGACATGACGATCACGAGGTGGCGCTTCGGGTCGATATGGATCAGCTGGCCGAAAATTCCCTGCGCCTGATAGGTGCCGTCGGCGTTGATCCACCACTGATAGCCATAGCCGCGGTCGTCGCCGACCGGAGACCAGGCCTTGGTCGCATCCGCGAACCAGCCCTTTGGCACCACACCCTTGCCGCCGGACAGCGCGAACAGGCCGATACGGGCATAGTCGCGCAAGGAAGCGGAGAGGCAGCAACCGCCGATGTTGCTGCCGGACGCATCGACCATCCAGAACAGATCGCGCTCCATGCCGAAGGGGCGCCAGATCTTCTCTTCGGCATAGGCTGTGAGCGTCTTGCCCGTCGCCTTCTGGACGAGCACGCCGATCAGGTTGGTTTCGCCGGTCTTATAGACCCATTTCGTGCCCGGCGCCGCTTCGCGCGGTAAAGTGCGGAGATAGGCGGCTGTCGGGTCCATGCCCGGCGGGGCGGGTTGGGCATACATGCGCGCCACGTCGGAGTTGGGATCGGTATAGTCCTCATTCCATTTGACGCCCGACGTCATGGTCAGAACCTGTTTCACGCTGACGCCGTCATAGCCGCTGCCGGCCAGTTCCGGGATGTAGCGCGTCACCGGATCGTCGACCGACTTGATGAAACCATCCTTCACGGCCGCGCCGACGAGCGTCGAGGTGAGCGATTTGGCGACGGAGAAGCTGGTGTAGCGGCCTTCGCGTGAATAGCCGCGCGCATAGCGTTCGAGGCGAATTTTGCCGTCCTGCACGACGAGCAGCCCGGCCGTGTTGTTCGCGGCCATAAAGGCATCGATGCCATCCACCGTAAGCGGCTTGCCGCTCTTCAGCTTGTAGGGCCGGGGCGAGGCCTTGGCCGCGGTGCCGGGAAAATGCTGCTCCATTGCCGGGAAATTCGCGTCCCGCTGCGCCTGGTTCCAGAACAGGATTTCGGCGCCCGCCTGGCGGATGCGATCGGTGTTCTCGGCATTGAGCGCGACCTGCGCGGCAACCGGCGCGGCGGCGAGCGCGAGCAGCGCCGCAAGAACAGGTTTCAGCTTCATCCTAGCCCCTTTTTATCAGCGTTGCCTGAGCGACCCAGATGCCGCCGCCCCGGAACCCTCCCTCGCAATACATCAGATAATAACGCCACAGATCGACGAACCTGCGGTCGAACCCGGCCGGCAGCTGGCCCAATGCCGCAGCCTGTTCGAACCGCTCGCGCCAGCGCTTCAGCGTCTCGGCATAATGGAGACCGAAATTGCGCTGATCGCTCCACTCCAGCCCGGCCTCGGCGGCCGCTGCGCGGAAACGGCTTTCGGAAATCAGCATGCCGCCCGGGAAGATATAGGTCTGGATGAAATCGGCGCTGCTCGCATAGGCGTCGAACAGGTCATCGTCGATCGCGATATACTGGATCGCCGCCCAGCCGCCGGGTTTGAGGGCGCGCGCGATCGCCTGCAGATATGCCGGCCACCAGCGCTGGCCGACCGCTTCGACCATCTCGACGCTGGCGACGGCGTCATATTGCCCGCTGACCTCGCGATAATCTTTCAGCTCGATGCTGACGCGACCCGCCTGGACGTTGCAGCGGTTGAGTTCCAGCGCGTGCTCGCGCTGCTCCTGAGACAGGGTAAGAGCAGTGACGTTCGCGCCATATTCGTCGGCGGCGATGTCGGCGAGCGTGCCCCAGCCGCAGCCGATCTCCAGCAGATGCTGGTCCGGCTTCAGCTCCAGCCGGTCGAGCAGCGCGCGGACTTTGTTGAGCTGCGCATAGGCCAGTTCCTCGTCCGCCCGGATCGGTTCCTGGAAGAGGGCGGACGAATAGGTCATCGTCTCGTCCAGCCACTCGGCGTAGAAATCGTTGCCGAGATCATAGTGGAAAGCGATGTTGCGTTTCGCGCCGCGCAGCGTGTTGGCGCGCAGCCAATGCGCGAGCTTCTTCAGCCGGCGACTGATTCCGCTCGCCCGCGCGGATCGGCCAAGTGTGCGGCCGTTGCGCATGAACAGGTCGAACAGGGGCACCGGATCGGGGCTTGCCCAGTCCCCGGAAGCCCAAGCCTGGTACCAGCCGACAGAGCCGCTGCGCGCCAGCCGTATCAGCGCGCGCCAGTGCCGCATATCGACTTCCGCGACCGGGCCTTGGCCGCGCCCGCCAAGAATGCGGTAGCTGCCGTCGGGCAGCCACGCCTCGATCGCGCCATGCTCCAGCCCGGCGTCGATCCGATCGAGCAGCCGGTGAAAGGGTGCGGCCACGATCCGGCTCCAGCGATCGGAGGCAGGTCGGCCGGACCGGAATTGCCGGCCGCGATCAGGCGGATGCGCAGTCACAGGGCTAAGCTAGCGATTGGACCTCTCCTTCGCCAGCGGAGAAGGAAGAAGAATTATCTCGCGCAAAGACGCAAAGACGCGAAGGGAGGCAACGGTCTATCGGCCAGCTTCGTAGCCGTTTGCGAGTCTGCGCAAACCCTCCTTGAAAGTCGGAGCCCCGAAATTCATCAGCAGGCCGAGCGGCAGGTTCAGGAGTCGCAGGTACGTCAAAACCTGCTTGGCGTGCACCGGGGCATGGCCTTCGGTCGACTTCAATTCAATCAGCAGGCGCCCTTCCACCAGAATGTCAGCGCGAAAGCCCTCATCAAGTGTGATGCCGTCGTAATGAACTGGAACCGGGCGCTGTCGTTCGACAAGAAGGCCCCGCTTCGCGAGGCTATGAGACAAGCAGGCCTCGTAAACCGATTCCAGCAAGCCAGGACCAAGAGATTGATGAAGCTTGAACCCGCAATCCACCGCGATCCGGGCGAGGCCTTCCAAGTCAGTCACAAGGCCAGCTTTGCGTCTTTGCGACTTTGCGCGAGACCCACTTCAAATCTCGTGGGGTTGTTTTTCGACTTGCCAGGTCTGGCCCTTGGCGACGAGTTTTTGGAGGTCGGGCTTCTTGCCTTCCGCCGCGGCGGCATTCTGTTCGGTGACGGCGCGCTCGAAGGTGGGCCGGGGGTGGTTGAAGATCACGCCCAGCGCGACCGGGAAACCGTGCTCCACGTCCATCTCGATCAGCATCTGGGCCAGACCCTTGTTGGTCTGATCGTGGACAATCACGCCCGCTTTCTGCCAATCGCCATCCTCGACATTGACGATTTCGAGGCGAAGATCCTTCGAGTTCAGCGTCAGGCCCAGCGTGCCGTTCGCGAACAGCATCGGCTGGCCGTTTTCCAGCCAGATCTGGTTGACCGCCGCCTTCGCCTTTTCAGTGAAATTGGCGAACACCTCGTCATTATAGACGATGCAGTTCTGGAAGATTTCGACGAAGCTCGCGCCCTTGTGCGCGTGCGCGGCCTTCAGCACCGTTGGCAGGTTCTTGTGCACGTCGATCCCGCGCGCGACGAAGCGGGCGCCTGATCCGAGCGCGAAGCTGCACGGGCTGGCAGGCCGGTCCACCGAGCCGAAGGGCGTCGAGGGCGAGCGCGTGCCGACGCGGCTGGTCGGCGAATATTGGCCCTTGGTCAGCCCGTAAATCTCGTTGTTGAACAGCAGGATCTGGCAATCGAGATTGCGGCGCAGGATGTGCATCGTGTGGTTGCCGCCGATCGACAGCGCGTCGCCGTCGCCGGTGATGATCCACACATCGAGTTCCGGGTTGGCGAGCTTCACGCCCGTCGCGATCGCCGGCGCGCGGCCGTGGATCGTATGGAAGCCATAGGTTTCCATGTAATAGGGGAAGCGGCTGGAGCAGCCGATGCCGGAGACGAAGACAGTGTTCGCCGGATCGACGCCCAGCTCGGGCATGGTCCGCTGCACTGCCTTCAGGATCGCATAGTCGCCGCAGCCCGGACACCAGCGGACTTCCTGATCGGATTCCCAATCCTTGATCGTGGTTTTCGCGACGGGCGTCATGTCGTTCATGGTCTTACCTCTTTTCGTCATGCCAGCGCAGGCTGGCATCTCCTGAGACCCCAGCCTTCGCTGGGGTGACGATCAGGACTGGAGCGCTTTTTCGATCGCAGCCTCGATTTCCGAAATGCGAAAGGGCTGGCCGGAGACTTTGTTCAAGGGGCGGGCATCAACCAGATACTGATCGCGCAGCACGGTCTTGAGCTGACCGGTGTTCATTTCCGGCACGATGATTTTGTCGTAGCTCTTGAGAAGCGCGCCAAGATTCTTCGGCAGCGGCCAGATGTGGCGGATGTGAATGTGATGCACATCCGCGCCCTTCATGCGCTGGCGGCGGACGGCCTGGTGGATCGGGCCGTATGTCGAGCCCCAGCCGACGACCGCGAGCTTGCCCTTGGCCTCGCCCAGCGTGACTTCCTGATCCGGAATATGATCGGCGATGCCGGCGATCTTATTGGCGCGGACGTCGGTCATCAGCTGGTGGTTGGCGGGCGAATAGTCGATATTGCCGGTGCCCTGCTGCTTCTCGATGCCGCCGATGCGGTGGAGCAGGCCGGGCGTGCCGGGCTTGACCCAGGGGCGGGCGAGCTTCTCGTCGCGGCCATACGGCTTGAATCCGCCTTCCGGCACTTGCTCCAGGAACTGCACCGGGAAGGGGGCGTAGCGGCTCATGTCCGGCACGCGCCACGGCTCGGCGGCGTTGGCGATATAGCCGTCGGTCAACAGCATTACCGGCGTCATGAACTGGGTCGCGATCCGCACCGCCTCGATCGCGCAGTCAAAGGCGTCGGCGGGCGAGCGCGCGGCGATCACCGGCATCGGTGCGTCGCCATTGCGGCCATAAACGGCCTGATAGAGATCGGACTGCTCGGTCTTGGTGGGCAGGCCGGTCGAAGGGCCGCCGCGCTGCGAGTTGACGATCACCAACGGCAGCTCGGTCATGATCGCGAGGCCGATCGCTTCGCCCTTCAGCGCGATGCCCGGACCGGACGAAGAGGTGACGCCCAGCGATCCGGCATAGGAAGCGCCGATCGCGCTCGCGATCGCGGCGATCTCGTCCTCCGCCTGGAAAGTCGTGACCTGATATTCCTTGAGCCGGCTCAAATGATGGAGGATCGCCGATGCCGGGGTGATCGGATAGCCGCCGAAAAACATCGGCAGGCCCGCCAACTGCGTGCCCGCGACCAGGCCGAGCGAGATCGACTCCGCGCCCGTGACGGTGCGGTAAAGGCCGGGTTCGGCAGGCGCTGCGGCGATGTGATGCTGCTTGAGCGGGCCGGACAGCTCCGCCGTCTCGCCATAGGCATGGCCGGCGTTCAGCGCCGCGATATTGGCTTCGGCGAGTGTCGGCGCCTTGGCGAATTTCGCTTTCAGCCAGTCGACGATCGGCTGACGGTCACGGTCGAACATCCAGAGCGCAAGCCCCAGCGTCCACATATTCTTGCAGCGCAGCGCTTCCTTGTTGCCGAGGCCGAACGGCTTCACGGAATCGAGCGTCAGCTGCGAGATGTTGAAAGAAAGGAGCTGCCAGCGGCCGAGACTGTCATCCTGCAGCGGGTTGGTCTCGTAGCCGGCCTTGGCGAGGTTGCGCGCGCCGAACTCGCCTTCATCGGCGATGATCAGCCCGCCCTCCTTCAACTGGCCGACATTCACTTTCAGCGCCGCCGGATTCATCGCGACCAGCACGTCGGGCGCATCGCCGGCCGTCTCCACTTCGGTCGAGCCGAAATTGATCTGGAAAGCGGAGACGCCGAACGTCGTGCCCTGCGGCGCGCGGATTTCGGCGGGGAAATCGGGGAAGGT
>JAFEEY010000024.1:0-4642 GCA_018240865.1 Pseudomonadota bacterium
GTGTCGATGCCCTCGGCATTGACCAGGCCGATCATCACCAGGGCCGCGAGCGTGACCACGATCATCTGCAGGCCCATCGGGAAGCCTTTGACCATGATCGTCCTGAGGGTCGGCCCGTGCGGCTTCAGATAGCTGAGTTCATGCCCGCGCAGGCGCAGCGGCAGGTCGCGCGCATAGATATAGCCGATCATCGCGATCAGGCCGACCAGGTTCGCGATCACCGTCGCCAGCGCGGAGCCGGCGATGCCCAGGCGCGGCGCCGGGCCGAGCCCCAGGATGAACACCGGATTGAGCGTGGTATCGAGCAGGACCGCGACGATCATGAAATAGAGCGGCGTCACTGAATCCCCCGCGCCGCGCAGCCCCATCATCATCAGGATGACGACCAGGGACATCGGAATGGCGAGGAAGATCACGCGCAGATAATCGAGCGCCAGCTGATAGGCGCCGGGCGGCGTGCCCAGCACGTTCAGCAGATCGGCGGCGAAAACCCAGCCCAGCGCCGCGATGACGATCGTGACGGGGATGAACGCGCCGAGCGCGGTGCCGATCGCGCGCCGCGCCGAGTCGATGTCGCGGCGGCCGAAGCTCTGGCCGACCAGAATGGTCGCCGCCATGCCGAAGCCGAATACGAACGAGTTCAGCAGGAACATGACCATATTGGCGTTGGAGGTCGCCGCCAGCGCATTCTCGCCCAGGAAACGTCCGACCCAGACGGCGTTGATCGAGCCGTTCAGCGATTGCAGCACCGACGATCCGAGCGTCGGCAGCGCGAACTTGATCAGCGTCGATCCGATCGGCCCCTGGGTCAGATCACGGCGTTTGTTCTGCTTCTCATCGGCCATGCAGCGCTCAGTGGCACAGGGTGGAAGCGCGGGATAGCGCAATCCGCGTCATGCCAGCGCAGGCTGGCATCTCGTGCGTAGGTCGTAAGACCCCAGCCTTCGCTGGCATGACGCGGATTCTACCCCAGCCGCTTCAGTGCCGCGCTCAGCCGCTCCGCTTCCGCCGCCTTGTCGGCGTGGTCGGCGCGGGCTTTTTCCACCGCTTCGGGTTTTGCGCGTTCGACGAAGCTGGGATTGTTGAGGCGGCCTGCGAGCGAGTCGCGTTCCTTAGCTGCCGCCCCGATCGCCTTGGCCAGCCGCGCGCGTTCGGCTTCGAGGTCGATCACGTCGCCCAGCTGAAGCGCATAAGTCGCTTCGTCGACGACGATCTGAGCTTGCCCACCCGCCGCATCGCTGCGCTCGATCCGCGCCAGCCGGGCCAGCACGCCGGCGTTGGCGGCAAGGCGAGCCTCGGTTTCGGCATTCGCATCGCTGACCGCGAACGGCACGCGCGCGCCCGGCGGGACGTTGAGCTCGGTACGGGCGGCGCGGACTTCGCTGACCAGCCGGATCAGCCAGTCGATCTCCTTCGCCGCCTCGGGATCGAGCGCGCGCGCGTCCGCGATCGGCCATTTGGCGACGATCAGGTCATAGGGCCGCTCGCCCAGCGCGTGCCACAGCTCTTCGGTGATGAAGGGCATGAACGGGTGGAGCATCACCAGGATCTGGTCGAGCACCCAGCCGGCGACGGCCTTTGTCTCACCGTCGATCTGGCCCTTGATCAGCTCCAGATACCAGTCGCAGAACTGGCTCCAGACGAAGTGATAGATGGTGTTCGCCGCCTCGTCGTAGCGCAGGTCGGCGAGCGCCAGGTCGAGCTTCTGCACGGTCTGGATGGTCGCGCCCACGATCCAGCGGTTGACCGGCAGCGATGCGGCGGGCGGCTCCAGCGAAGTCGAGGCGCCAATGCCGTTCGCCTGGGCGAAGCGGGTGGCGTTCCACAGCTTGGTCGCGAAATTCCGATAGCCTTCGACCCGGCGCTCGTCGAGCTTCACGTCGCGGCCCTGGCTCTCCATCGCCGCCAGAGTGAAGCGCAGCGCGTCGGCCCCATATTTGTCGATCAGGCCCAGCGGATCGACCGTGTTGCCTTTCGACTTGGACATTTTCGAGCCGTCGGCGGCGCGAACAAGACCGTGGAGATACAGAGTCTTGAACGGCACTTCTTTCATGAAGTGCAAGCCCTGCATGATCATCCGGGCATCCCAGAAGAAGAGGATGTCGAAACCGGAAATGAGGACGTCGTTCGGGTAGTGGCGGGCGAGCAAGCCCCTCCCCTTCAGGGGAGGGGTTGGGGTGGGGCCGGTCGAGTCGGCACCAAAGGCGACATTCCCCACCCCTTGCCCCTCCCCTGAAGGGGAGGGGTTATTCTCCTCCGGCCATCCTAGCGTGCCAAACGGCCAGAGTGCCGAGCTGAACCAGGTGTCGAGCACGTCGGGATCGCGCCAGACACTGATCACTCGCGACAGATCGGTTTGCTCAGACTCTCGCCGGTAATCTTCTAGAGAGTCGAAAATCCAATTGTCTTTGCCGGGATAGGCTGCCCAGAGTTGCTCTCTAATGTCCTCGTCGGTCTCGGCGACGAACACGCGGCCGTCTTCGGCGTACCAGGCCGGGATGCGGTGGCCCCACCAGAGCTGGCGCGAGACGCACCAGGGCTGGATATTCTCCATCCAGTTGAAATAGGTTTTGGACCAGCTTTCGGGCACGACCTTGATCGTGCCCGAGCGCACGGCCTCGATCGCGGGGCCGGCCAAGGTCTTGGCATCGACATACCATTGGTCGGTCAGCCACGGCTCGATGACGACGCCGGAACGGTCGCCGAACGGCGTCTGGATCGTGCGATCCTCGACACGTTCGAGCAGGCCGACGCTGTCGACGATCTTCACCACCTCGTCGCGGGCGTCGAAGCGGTCGAGGCCGAGCAGATCCTGCGGGACAAGACCATCCGCCGTCTGCACGACGCGGGCATCGCCATCCAGCATGTTGAGCATGTCGGCGGGCTTGATCCCGGCGCGAACGCCAACCTCGAAGTCATTGAAATCATGGCCCGGCGTGATCTTGACTGCGCCTGAGCCAAGCTCCGGATCGGCATGCTCGTCGGCGACGATCGGCACCAGCCGCCCGGTCACCGGCAACCGCACCTGCTTGCCGATCAGATGCTGATAACGTTCATCCTCCGGATTCACTGCGACCGCCATATCGGCGAGCATCGTCTCGGGCCGGGTCGTCGCGACCGAGATATGGCCGGAACCATCAGCGAGCGGATAGCGGAAGTGCCAGAAACTGCCCTGCACTTCCCGCGTTTCAACCTCGAGGTCCGAAATGGCGGTGCCAAATTTCGGATCCCAATTCACCAGCCGCTTGTCGCGGTAGATCAGGCCTTCGCGATACAGCTGCACGAACACTTTGAGGACGGCGCGGCTGAAGCCCTCGTCCATCGTGAAACGCTCGTTCGCCCAGTCGCAGGAGGCGCCGAGCCGGCGGAGCTGTCGGGTGATCTGGCCGCCCGATTGCGCCTTCCATTCCCACACCTTCGCGACGAAATCCTCGCGCGAATAATTGGTGCGCTTGTCCTGGTGTAGCGCCATTTCGCGCTCGACCACCATCTGCGTGGCGATGCCGGCATGATCGGTGCCGACCACCCACAGCGCGTCCCTGCCCTTCAGCCGCGCGTGGCGGATCAGGATATCCTGCAGCGTGTTGTCGAGCGCGTGGCCGATATGAAGCAAGCCGGTGACGTTGGGCGGCGGAATGACGATCGTGAACGGCTCGGCGTCTTCGCGCGCGGGGCGGAACAGGCCCTGTTCTTCCCAATAGGAATACCAACGCGCCTCGATCGCGCCCGGGTCGAAAGTCTTTGGCAACTCGCTCATGGGCGAGCGCCTTAGACGAGCGGGAAGCGGATCGCCAAGCCTGTCGCGGCTACGTCATCCCGAACTTGTTTCGGGACAAGCGGCAGACAGCGTGACGGCGGTGACTATTCTCTACTGTGCCGCGGCGGCGTCCTTATCCCGAAACGAGTTCGGGATGACGAGGTGAGAGAGGGAACTCAGCTCCCCTGCCCTGCGATGCGCTTCACTTCGCGGTCGACGGCTTCCTGGACGATGCGCGGGAGGTTGGCGTCCAGCCAGTCCTTCATCATCGGGCGAAGCATTTCACGGACCAGCCCCTCCAGCGTGTTGTCGGCGGCCGGTTCTTCCGGCTTCACCACCATGCGCGAGAGCGCCGCCAGCGCGGCGCGCGTGGCGTCGGCGCTTGCCGAGGACACCAAAGCTTCGGCCGCCGGTTCCTCCGGCGGCGGCGCGACGGGGGCTTCGGCAAGCGCGGGCGCTTCCTCCGCCGCGATCGTGAACGGCGGCGCGGCCGGCGCTTCCTCGACAACATCGTCGGGCTCGCCCAAGGCCTGTGTCAGCTCCAGAACGTCCGGCTCTTCCGCCGGCGCAGCCCGGCCCCGGCGTGGCGTCACGCCATCGCTATCCTCGGCAATGATGCGTTTGATGGAGGAGAGAATCTCTTCCATCGACGGCTCGTCGGTCTTGCCCATCAACCCAGTTTTCCGGCTTATTTCGGCCCGACGATTGTTTCCGGGTTCTGCGAAGGCGTGTCAACGGTGCGGGTGGTCAGCGTTACCGGCGTCGGATCGCGGTCGTAATCCCAGATCTTGTGTCGCACCCGAGCATAATTCTTGGTCGGGTCGTAGAGCGTGACGCCTTCGAGATTCAGGTCGCGCGCTTCCGCCTGGCCCATCGCCGCCAGCA
>JAFEEY010000024.1:4650-15321 GCA_018240865.1 Pseudomonadota bacterium
GCGTTCAGCAATTCCTGCTCAGCGTTCAGAACTTCGATGATGGTACGGTTGCCGACGCTGTTTTCGGCCTGCACGCCTTCCAGCGACAGGCTGTTGGCGGAAACGGCGGTGCCGGCAGACTTGACGACCTGCTCGCTGGATTTCCAGGCGGCATAGGCGGCGCGGACCTGCTGGACGACGCCGCGCTCTGCCGCGATCACCTGTTCCAGCGACTGGGCCTGACGCGCCTGGGCCTGGCGCACCTGCGCGCCGGGACGGCCGCCCTGGAACAGCGGAATCTGCGCACTCAGACCCGCGGTGGCCTGGCTCGACTGCTGGGCGACACCTGCACCGATCACGCCGGATCCCAGAGTGCCGAGATAATTCTGGTACTGGCCCTGCACATAGGCGGAAAGCTTCGGCGCGACACCGGCCTCGGCAACGCGGACATCATATTTCGCGGCTTCCCGGTTGCGCTCGGCCGCAAGCAGATCCGGGTTGTCCTTGATCGCGATCTGGATCGCATCTTCGGGCGTCGCCGGCAGGTTCGGCAGCGGCGGCGGCGGTTGCAGATCGGCCGGAACATCGCCGACCAGCGCGATGTAGCGTTCGCGGGCGTTTATATAATTGGATTCGGCGGTTTGCAGATCGCCCCGGGCAAGCGACAGACGCGCTTCGGATTGAGCGACATCGGTACGGGTCAGATCTCCAACCTCGAACCGATCGCTGGTCGCGCGCAGATTGACCTCGAGATTCTTGACGTTGTTGCGGTTGAGCTCGACGATCGCGGCGTTGCTGATCACGTCGTTATAGGCGGCGACCACCTGGCTGAAGATGCTCGATTCAGTGCCGCGCAGATTTTCCTGGCCGGCCTGCAGGCGCTGATCCGCCGCACGCACCGAATTCTTGACCGCGCCGCCCTGATAGATCGGCACGTTCAGCGTGATGGTGCCGCCGACGCTGCGCGCGGGGAAAGTGAAAGCGTTGGGCGGGGCGAGAAAATTCTCGCCATAGCTGCCCTGCACATCGGCATTCGGCAGGCCGCTGGCGCGCTGGATCGGCACATTCTCATCATTGGCGCGCTGCTGGGCGCGCGCGCCGGTCAGCGTCGGGTTGTTGGCATAGGCCTTGGCGAGCGCCCCCTGCAGGGTTTCGGCCGCAGCGGGCGCAGCAAGGGCGGCGGCGGCCGTGGTCGCGATCAGGATCGAAATGAGGGAGCGCATTCTTGTCGTTTCTCTCGTTTAGAAAACAAAGCTCTTGGGACGTGCGAAGCCGGGCAGCGGCGGCGCTTCGCAATCGGCGAACAGATCGCAGCCAAAGCCGGTACCCGCCTTGCGGCCGAAAGCGAGGCGCGAGGCGCCGCGATCCAGCAGCGCGCAGACCAGCCGCCCGCCATCCTTCAGCTGCGCGATCAGCGCCTCCGGCACATGCTCGACCAGGCCGTCGATCACGATCAGGTCATAAGGCGCGTGCCGGGCAGCCCCTTCGGCAAGCGGGCCTTCGACGATCTGTACGCCAGCGACGTCGCGCGCCTGCGCAGCGAGCGCTGCATCTTCCTCGACGGCGACGACGCTGCCGGCCAGCCGCGCCAGCAAGGCAGCGGTGTAGCCCGTCCCTGCGCCGACGAGCAGCACATGATCCTCGACGCGAATCTGCGCCGCGGTCAGCAGCAGGCCGGTTGCTTCCGGCAAATTCAGAGCGCGGCCGCCGCCCAAGGGAACGGGGCGATCGGTGTACGCGAGCGCACGCCGGTCCGCCGGCACGAAACGCTCGCGCGGCACCTCGGCCATCGCCGCCACGACGCGCGGATCGTTCACCCCGGTGGTCCGGAGCTGGCTTTCCACCATTGCGCGGCGCATCGCTTCGAAATTCTGCTCGGTCATCGGCCCGCCTCTTCGCACAACTGTTTTACTAGCGCAATACACTTGCGCATCTGCTGCGTCTTATCGAGACCGAAAGCGAAGGCCAAGCGGGACATGCTCCGTTATCAGCAAAGCCCGTGCCATCGCCCCCTTCCCTGTGCGGACGCGGTCTTATCGGGCCTCCAATGTCCGGAAACGGACAGGCCTGTGTTCGCACGCGAACAGCGACGTCAGCGCAGCTGCCGCTTTTCAAGCTTCCGCGCCAGCGTGCGGCGGTGCATGCCGAGCCGCCGCGCGGTCTCCGAGATATTGAAGCCGGTTTCGGCCAGCGCTTCGTTGATCCGTTCCCATTCCAGCGTCTTGATCGATGTAGGCTGCGCGGTGATCGGCGCCGAGGCGTCGCCCGCCACCTTGCTGAACGCGGCTTCGATGTCGTCGGTGTTGGCGGGTTTGGGGAGATAGTGACAGGCGCCGACCTTGATCGATTCGACCGCGGTCGCGATGCTGGCGAAGCCGGTCAGCACGACGATCAGCATCGCCGGATCATGCGCGTGCAGCGTCTGCACGCAGGTGAGGCCGGAGGCCGTTCCGAGCTTCAGGTCAACGACAGCGTATTCGAAGGATTCGAAAGCGAGTAGGTCGTTCAGCTCCTCCGGGCTTCGGGCCAGCGCGACATCATAGCCGCGCCGCACAAAGGACCGCCGCAGCGTGTGTGCGAACATCTGATCATCCTCGACGATCACGAGGCGGCGGGGATCGGTCACGTCAGGTCTCCCACGATCGGCAGCACAAGCCGGACTTCGGCGCCGCCATCATCAAGATTGCCGGCCTCCAGCCGTCCGCCAAGCCGCCGCGCGACATTGCCGGCAAGGAACAGGCCAAGGCCATGCCCGGCCCCCTTGCTCGAATGATACGGCTTGCCGATCGCATCCAGCTGGCCCGGCGTGAAGCCTGGGCCGTTATCCGTGACAGTCAGCACCAGCGCGCTGCTCTGCCTTCCGGCCGTCAGCGCCACATAATCCGGCGAAGTTTCGGCCGCATTGTCGAGCAGGTTCCAGATCGCCTGCCTGAGCGCGGGATCGGCCACCAGCATCGCCCGCTCCACATCCTCGCTCCGGTAATCGAGCGGCACCGCCGGATGAGTAGACTGCCAGCCATCAACAACTTCATCGAGGAAAGGCCTGGCGGCGCGGCTTTCCATCGCTTCGCTGCGCGGTTCGCCCGCGGAGTGCAGAATATCGGTGACGATCGCCTTGCAGCGCTGCACTTCGGCCTGCATCTCGGCGACTTCCTGCGAAAGCTCCGGGTCGGCGGTGACTTTGGGCATGCGCCGCCAGTCGGCGAGGATCACCGACAAGGAAGCGAGCGGCGTGCCAAGTTCATGGGCCGCACCGCTTGCAAACAGACCCATGCGAACGATCGCATCTTCCTCGGCCGCACGCCGCCGCAGATCGGCCAGATAAGCCTCGCGCGCTCGCAGAGTGCGGCTGATGCGGGCGATGAAGAGGACAAGCAGGACGCCGGCCATCACGAAACCAAGCCAGTCGCCGAGCCGGTAGAGATCGGCCGTCTCCGTCAGCAGGCCGGGCGGAACGACCAGCGGCCGGTAGCTGACGCTGAGCAGCGCGTAGCAAAGACTGGTGGCAACGACGAGCACCCAGGCCGACCAGGCCTCGAGCAGGATCGCGCCAAGCACGACCTGCAGCAAATAGAGCGAGATGAACGGGTTGGTCGCGCCGCCGCTCAAGTAAAGCTGGAACGTCAACGCCCCCATGTCGAGCAGCAGCGCCAGCAGTACTTCCGCATTGCGGATGCGGTGCCGGTAAAGCGTCAGCGTGCCCGCCAGATTGGCGGCGGCGAGAAGCGCGACAGTGGCCAGCATCGGAACCATCGGCAACGGCACGCCCAGGCCCCAGCCGACCGTCAGGATCGTCAGCAACTGACCGATCACGGCGATCCAGCGCAACTGGATCAGCTGGCGCATATTCTCGGTCGCGACCGTGCCCGGCTGATGGCCGGCGCTCTGGCGCGTAAGGGCGAGCAGCGGCGTGTCCATCACGGCCGCCGCACCAGCAGGACGACGCCCAGCAGCGAAAGGCCTGCCAGGGCAAACCAGGTGATCGCATAGACGAGATGGGCATTGCGGAACGTGACCACGGTCAGCCCGCCGACCGGCAGGCCGGCCGGATTGGGCGCGGCATCGGCGTCGATGAAAAAAGGCGCGACCGCGCCGACCTCTCGCGCGCGGGCGATTGCCGCCACGTCGCGCGAATACCAGCGATCGGCGGCGGGGTCGTTGCGGCGCAGGAAGCCCCCGCCCGGTTCCGATGCGCGCAGCAACCCGGTGACGGTCGCGGCGCCCTCGGCCCGCCCGGCATCGCGCCGGTCCGCCGGGACGAAGCCGCGATTGATGAGTATGATGCCGCGATCGGTACGGAGCGGCGACAGCACCCAGAAACCGGCGCCGCGCTCGGTCAAGGCCTGCACCAAAGTGTCCCGTCCGGCCAGCCAGGCGCCGGAAACGCTGACTCTCAGATATTCGTCAGCCTTCGGATCGACTTGCGCCGGCAGGGGCCGGGGCGCGGCATGCACCCGGCTTTCAACGCGCGCGATCAGGTCGAGCTTCCAGGCGCGGCGCTGGACCTGCCAGACGCCCAGCGCCGAAAACAGTACGACGCCCAGCAAGCAGAGCGCCAGCAGCGGTGCGCGCTTGCGGTTTTTCGGTGTCAGCGCGCCTGGCTCATGTCCGGCGGCATCATGCCCGGCATCATGTTGCTGTTCAGATGGTACATGATCCATAACGACCCGCCGATGGCGATAAGCACCATCACCCCGGTGAAGATATAGGCAAGCAGCGTCCAGCCACCTTCCGCATGCCGGTTCACGTGCAGGAAGCAGATCGTGTGGACGATGATCTGGACGACCGCGAGCGTGACGATGATCGCGATCGTCGCTGGCGGATCCTGCAGCGCGCCGGTCATCACCAGCCAGAAGGGAATGAAAGTCAGCACCGCCGACAGCGCGAAGCCGATCAGATAGACGCGGCGCGATGCCTGCGGATGGGTGTCGCCCTGGTGCGTGCTCATCTGATGACCCCGAGCAGATAGACGAAAGTAAAGACGCCGATCCACACGACGTCGAGGAAATGCCAGAACATGCTGAGGCACATCAGCCGCCGCTTATTCTCGGCGATCAGGCCGCGCTGGCCGAGCTGGACCAACATCACGCCGATCCAGACGATGCCGAACGTGACGTGCAGCCCGTGCGTCGAGACCAAGGTGAAGAAGCTGGACAGGAACGCGCTGCGCTGCGGCGTCGCGCCTTCGGCGATTAGCTTGCCGAACTCGAACAGTTCGATGCCGACAAAACCGATGCCCAGCAGCGCCGTCACCGCCAGCCACGCCTGCGTGCCGCGCAGCCTTTCTTCCTGCATCGCGATGACGGCGAACCCGTAAGTGATCGAGGAAACCAGCAGGATCGCGGTGTTGACCGCCACGAGCGGCAGCTCGAAAATCTCCCGCGCGGTGGGTCCGCCTGCATAATTGGTGCTGAGCACGCCGAAGGTCGCGAACAGCGTCGCGAAGATGAGCGCGTCGCTCATCAGATAGATCCAGAAGCCGAGCAAGGTCGCGCCGCCCGGTTCGTGGGCGTGGTCTTCCTCGGTTACATAATAGGCCGGCGGGGCCTGGACGTCGTTCGCCATGTCTCAGGCCTCCGCCGCGAGCCGGCGCCCGCTTTCGGTCGCGGCCACTTCATCGGCGGGGATGAAATAGTCGCGATTGTAGTTGAAGGTGTGGCCGATCGCGACGGCAAGCAACCCGGCAAAGGCCAGTGCCGCTAGCCACCAGATATACCAGATCATCGCGAAACCGAGCACGCCCGCCAGCGCCGACAGGATCACGCCCGCGCCGGTGTTGCGCGGCATGTGGATCGGCTGAAAGCCCCGATCCGGCTGCCGGATGCCGCGCTGCTTCATGTCGTACCAGGCATCCAGATCGTGGACGATGGGCGTGAAGGCGAAATTATAGGGCGGCGGCGGGGACGTCGTAGACCATTCGAGCGTGCGGCCGTGCCAGGGGTCGCCGGTCGTGTCGCGCAGCTGCTCGCGCCGCACGATGCCCATCACGATGCTCATTACGAAACCCAGAATGCCAATCAGGATGATGATCGCGCCGATCGCCGCGACGACGAACCAGGGCTGGAGCGACGGATCGTCGAAATGATTGACCCGGCGCGTCGTGCCCATCAGCCCAACGATGTAGATCGGCGTCCAGGCGACCCAATAGCCGATCACCCAGCCCCAGAAGCCGACCTTGCCCCACCAGGGATCGAGCCTGAAGCCGAACGCTTTGGGGAACCAATAGACCATGCCGGCGAACAGCCCGAACACGACGCCGCCAATGATCACATTGTGGAAATGCGCGACCAGGAACAGCGAGTTGTGCAGCACGAAATCGGCCGGCGGGATCGCGAGCATCACGCCCGTCATGCCGCCGACCACGAAGGTCAGCATGAAAGCCACCACCCACATCATCGGCAGCTCGAACCGGATGCGGCCGCGATACATGGTGAACAGCCAATTGAAGATCTTGGCGCCGGTCGGGATCGAGATGACCATCGTCGCGATGCCGAAGAAGCTGTTGACGCTGGCGCCCGATCCCATGGTGAAGAAATGGTGCAGCCAGACCAGATAGCTGAGGATGGTGATGACCACCGTCGCATAGACCATCGACGAATAGCCGAAGAGCCTTTTGCCGGTGAAAGTGGAGGTGACTTCGGAGAAGATGCCGAAAGCGGGGAGAACCAGGACATAGACCTCGGGATGGCCCCAGATCCACACCAGGTTCCAATACATCATGGGGTTGCCGCCCATGTCATTGGTGAAGAAGTTCGTGCCCACATAGCGGTCGAGCATCAGCAGCGCGAAAGCGCCGGTCAGCACCGGAAAGATCGCGATGGCCAGGATGTTCGAGCAAAACGCCGTCCAGCAGAAGACCGGCATCTGCATCATCGTCATGCCGGGCGCGCGCATCTTGATGATCGTCGCGACCATGTTGATCGCGGACAAGGTCGTCCCGACGCCTGCGATCTGCAGCGCCCATAAATAATAATCGGGTCCGGTATCCGGCGAGTTCTGCAGGTTCGCGACCGGCACATAGTTGAGCCAGCCCGCGCGCGAGAATTCGCCGACGAAGAGCGACATCATCACCAGCAGCGCGCCCGCCACCGTCAACCAGAAGCTCAAATTATTGAGGAACGGGAAGGCGACGTCGCGCGCGCCGATCTGCAGCGGCATCACGAAGTTGACGAGCCCCACGACCAGCGGGATCGCCACGAAGAAGATCATGATCGTGCCGTGTGCGCTAAAGATCTGGTCGTAATGGTGGGGCGGCAGATAGCCTTCGTTCGCCCCGAACGCGACCGCCTGCTGGGCCCGCATCATCAGCGCGTCGGCAAAGCCGCGCAGCAGCATGATGATGCCGAGAATGATGTACATGATGCCGATCTTCTTGTGATCGACGCTGGTGAACCATTCGCGCCACAGCCAGCCCCAGAGCTGGTAGCGCGTGACCGCGGCGACGATGCCGAGGCCAATCACGACGACGCCAATAAAGGTGACGAGCAGGATCGGCTCGTGGATCGGAAAGGAGTCCAGCGTCAGCCGGCCGAAGATGATGGTGGAGAGACTTTTGTCAGCCATGTCGGATCATCCGCGCGCCGCACCGGCGGCGGCCGGGGCGGGAGGAAGAAGGAAAGAGGTTTTGCGCTTGTCGGCGCCTTCGGCCGGCGACGGGGCGGAGGGCGACGTGCGGTTCGGCCCCGTCGCCTTCATCTCCTCGCCCTTGAAGATCGCGCCTTCAGGCTTCTCTCCGGCCGGCGGCATGCCGTGCGGGCCGTGGCCCATCATCTGGCTCATGCAGGTGCTGCCGGGCTCGACGCAACGATCGACGATACGGTCGAACAGATCGCCCTCGATCCCTGCGAAATGCATCACCGGCACGCGCTCGCTGGGCTTGACCAGTTCCATGTACAGCGGCGTGCCGAGCGCCTTGCCGCTATGTTTCGCCTCGCCGACCCAGCGATCGAAACCGGCCTGATCGACGCCGCGCAGCGCGAAAGTCATCCGCGAAAAGCCGGCGCCGCTATAGTTGGCGGAATAGCCCTTATAGTCGCCGGGCCGATTAAGAACGGCATGCATCATGCTTCGCATGCCCGGCATCGCATAGACCATCCCCGCAAGAGTCGGCGCGTAGAAGGCGTTCATCATGTTGGACGAGGTGATGTCGAAGCGGACTTCGCGGTTCACCGGCAGCACCAGCTCATTGACCGACGCGATGCCCTGGTCCGGGTAGATAAATAGCCATTTCCAGTCGAGTGACACCACCTGTACGCGCAGCGGTTGAGTCACCGCCTTGTCGATCGGCTGGCCCGGCGCGATCCGGTCGAGCCGGCGGAACGGATCGAGCAGGTGCGTGCTGGACCAGGTCAGCGCGCCCAATGCGATGATGATCAGCAGCGGCGCCGACCAGATCACCAGCTCCAGCGTCGTCGAATGATCGAAATCGGGATCGTAGGTCGCTTGCCTGTTGCCCTGCCGGTAATGCCAGGCGAACAGGATGATCAGGATGATCACCGGCACGATGATCAGCAGCATCAGCCCTGTGGAAATCAGGATGATGTCGCGCTGCTGGCGGGCGACATCGCCTGCGGGGTCGATCACCGACGTGTCGCACCCGCCCAGCATCAAGGCGAGCGGAAGCAGCAAAAGGCCAAGGCGTGCCGCCGTGAACTTGGGGTTATCGCGCATGATCACTGCCCCTAGCTTTGCCCCTGCCTTTCCCGACATTGGACATTTTGTCCAATTCCCTCTCACTTTGGTTTAGGACGAATGGGCCGCGATGATAGTTGCATGTCGCGAGCGGAAACTGTGAGGTCGACGGACGTTAGGAGGCAAAGATGACGAGTGCGCCCACTGCCGATCCGAACTCGACGCCGTTGGAGCAGGACGCCCAGCGGCTGCACGCGCATGGCCATCACAAGGTCCGGCCGGGCGAGATCGCGATCGGCGTCATCATTGGCCGCACCAGCGAGTTCTTCGATTTCTTCGTCTACGCCATCGCCTCGGTGCTGGTGTTTCCGCAATTCGTCTTTCCCTATGTCGATGCGCTGACAGGTACGCTCTATTCGTTCGCGATCTTCGCCCTCGCCTTCATGGCGCGGCCGTTCGGCACTCTGCTGTTCATGTGGATCGACCGGGAACATGGCCGCGGCGTCAAGCTGACGATTGCCCTGTTTCTGCTCGGCGGATCGACAATGGCGCTGGCGCTGCTGCCGTCCTACGCGCAGGTCGGCGCGCTTTCGGCGGTATTGCTCGCCTTGTTCCGGATCGGCCAGGGCATAGCGCTCGGCGGCGCCTGGGACGGTCTGCCCTCGCTGCTGTCGCTGAACGCGCCGCGCGACCGGCGGGGCTGGTATGCGATGATCCCGCAGCTGGGCGCGCCGCTCGGCCTGATCGTGGCCGCAGCTTTGTTCGCCTATTTCCTCGCCATATTGACGCCCGAGGATTTCCTCGCCTGGGGCTGGCGCTATCCCTTCTTCGTGGTACTGGCGATTAACGTCGTGGCGCTGTTCGCGCGGCTGCGGCTCGTCGCGACGCCCGAGTTCGAGCAATTGTTCGAATCGCGCGAGCTTCAGCCCTCCCCCGCTTTCCAGACCCTGTTCATCGAATGGCGCACGATCGTGCTGGGCGCGTTCGCCCCGCTCGCCAGCTTCGCACTGTTCCACCTCGTCACTGTGTTTCCGTTGTCCTGGGTCACGCTCTATGCCGGCGAAGAACCGGTGCGCTTCCTGATGATCGAGGCGGGCGGCGCGGTGGTCGGCGTGCTCGCGATCATGGCTTCGGGCCTGATCGCCGACCGGGTCGGGCGCCGGCCGGTGCTCGGCGTGTCGGCGGCGCTGATCGCCGTTTATAGCGGATTCGCGCCGCAGCTTCTGAACGCCGGCCGCATCGGCGAAGTCGCCTATATGGTCACGGGCTTCGCACTGCTCGGCCTTGCGTTCGGCCAGTCATCGGGCGTGGTGAACGCAAGTTTCCCGACCCACCACCGCTATACAGGGGCGGCGATCGTCGCCAACTCCGCCTGGCTGCTCGGCGCAGGCTTCGCTCCGCTGGTCGCCTTGTTCCTCGCCAGCCGCTTCGGCCTATGGTCCGTCGGCGCCTATCTGCTGTCGGGCGCCGCTTGCACTTTGGCAGCACTCGCGATCAACCGCACATGGGCCGCCAAATCCGCCTGATCACCGCGTGATCCGGGCATTGTCGTAGCGGCGGCCGAGCGGACGTCCGCGCGCAAAGTCCATGATCAGCCGCCGCAAGGAAGCCGGCTGCCGCGTGGACAATCGCTCTTCGCCCTTTGTCTCGAAGGCATAGAGGCCGTGCTCGACATCGGGATAGACGATAACGGAGATCGGCCGACCTTCTCGTTTAAGCGCCGTCAGCCGGCGGAACGTCTCGCGATACGGCGCGTCGATGTCCTCGCCGCCCAGTATCCAGAGCTGCGGCACGTCCAGGGCCTTCAGGACCGGCATCGGATCATAATCGGGATTGATCCCGCGAAACAATTTGGGCCCGTCCGCGCGCAGCTTGGTCTCCGGCGTGTGGAGCACAATGCCGGTCACATTGCCGCGCACGAACGGCAGCCAGGGCTCGCCCTGATATTCGGCGAGCACCCTTCGCAGTTCGTCATATCCAGACTGGAAATCGCTGCGCACGATCGTCTCGACGGCCGCGCCGATCCTGAGCGCTTTTGCCGTTTCGGCAGCGCCGAACCCG
>JAFEEY010000025.1 GCA_018240865.1 Pseudomonadota bacterium
GTGACCCGGGCGATCGCGGGGTGAAGATTACTCATGCCAGCTTGCTCCGTCGCGTTCGATCAGCGCGATCGCGGCGGATGGGCCCCAGGTGCCGGCGGTATAAGGTCGGGCCTCAACCCCGGCTTCGCTCCAGGCCCGGACGATCGAATCGATCCATGTCCAGGCCGCCTCCACTTCGTCGCGGCGCACGAACAAGGTCGGGTCGCCTTCGATCAAATCAAGGAGCAGCCGTTCATAGGCGATGCGGCGGCGCTGCCCCGCCGCTTCGGTGGAGAGCGATACGTCGAGCGCGACTTCGCGCAGGTTCATCCCGTGCCGGTCCAGCCCCGGCTGCTTCGCCATCACCTGCAGCTGGATATTTTCCTGCGGCTGGATGCGGATCAGCATCGTGTTGGGCTCCAGCCCCCGGCCGCGGCTGCCGAAGATCGAATAAGGCACGGCCTTGAACTGGATCAGGATTTCGGATGTGCGCTCGGGCATGCGTTTGCCGGTGCGCAGATAGAATGGGACGCCCGCCCAACGCCAATTGTCGATATGCGCTTTCAGGGCGACGAAGGTCTCGGTGTTGGAGCTTTTGCCCAGCTCTTCTGCATAGCCCTTGACCGGCTGCCCACCGACCGCGCCGGCGCCATATTGGCCGCGCACGCTGAGCGCGCCAGCCGACCCCGCATCCAGCGGCCGGAGCGCGCGGATCACTTTCACTTTCTCGTCGCGCACCGCCGTCGAGGCCATGGAGGCGGGCGGCTCCATCGCCACTAGCGCGAGCAGCTGGAGCATATGGTTCTGCACCATATCCTTCAGCGCGCCGACCCCGTCATAATAGGAGACGCGGCCTTCCAGCCCGACCGTTTCGGCGACCGTGATCTGGACATGCTCGATCGCCTTGGCGTTCCAGAGCGGCTCGAACAGCATGTTGCCGAAACGCAGGACAAGCAGGTTCTGCACCGTTTCCTTGCCGAGATAATGGTCGACGCGGAAGACGTGGCTTTCGTCGAACACGGCATTGACCGCATCGTTGACGGCCTTGCTGGAGGCCAGATCCTGCCCGATCGGCTTTTCCATCGCGATGCGGACCTTGGGGCCCGCGAGCCCGGCCTTGCCGAGCCCTTCGGCCATCGGCGCGAACAGCGACGGCGGCGTCGAGAGATAGACAGCGACACCGCGCTCCATGCGGTCGCCCACGCGCTCGCGCAGCCGGGCGAATTCCTCCGGCTTGCCGCCGACCGCGCAATAATGGACGCGCGCCAGAAAGGCTGCCGCTTCGTCCGGATCGTAGCGATCCTCGGGCAGGAAGCGCGCGAGATCGACGCTGGCGCGGAAGGCCTCGTCGTCCATCTCCGACCGGCCGGACGCGAAGATTGCGAAATCCTCCGGCAGCAGCCGATCGACCCAGAGATTGTAGAGCGAGGGGAACAGCATCCGGTGCGCGAGATCGCCGGTTGCGCCGAACAGGATCAGGGTCTGGAAAGCGTCGGCCACTCAAATCTCCCCGCTGGGCAGCCTGTTCCTAGGCTGCGAGCGGGGCGGGTCAAGCGGCGGCGGACGCCTGCAGCGAAACTTTGCGGGCCCGCCAGGCAAGGGCGGCCGCCATGCCCATCAGCATGTAGAGCAAGGGCACATTGTCCGCCTGGCTGAGCACGAGCCGGACCTGCACAGCAATCACCATCGTACAGGCAAGCGGCAGGGTCAGGTCCAGTTCGCCCCTCGGATTCTGCCACGCGATCTGGGCCATCTTGGCAGCGGCGTACAGCAGCATTCCGGCGAAGAGCGCAAAGCCGATCACACCATAATCCAACAGCAGCGTGATCACATAGCTGTCCACGGTCAGCAGCCCGCCGGGGAGGCGATAGCCCAGAATATCGCCACTGCGCCCGCCGCCATAACCGAACGGATTCTGGAACAGCTTGGGCCACATCATGTGGAACTGGATCTGGCGCGCTTCGTCGCTGAAGCCGGTCGAGCCGCCGCCGATCGTGCGGTTGCGAATCGCCGGCACCGTGAACATGCCGATGAAGAACAGCATCGCGCCGAGCGGATAAACGAGGGAAACCGCCGGGGCGATGATGTCCGCCTTGCGGGTACGCCAGCGGCGGAAGGCCCAGAGGCAGCCATAGACGCCGTGCGCCGTGATCCAGCCGAGAATGCCGAGGCGGGACTGGGTGAGATTGATCGCGAGCAGCAGCGCCAGATCGGCGACCACCCAGGCGATCACGGCCAGCAACGCACGGCTTTTCATTAGCAAATGGATCACGAACGGCGTCACCAGCGCCAGATATTCGGCGAACGACAGCGAGACGGAAAAGGTCGTGATCGCGCGATATTCATCGTCGCGCGAGCTGGGCGACAGATAGCGCGCCATCAGTTCGTCCTGCACCTGCAGGAACGAGGGAATGTGGCCGGCCCAGAGCACCGCGCGGTTGCGGAATTCGAACACCGCGATCACGCACAGGAACAGCGCCATGCCGACCATGATCCACACGAAGCGCTGCGGCCGCCCGTCCTTCATCATCGCCCAGGCGCCGGCGAAGAAGATCAGAGTCGCCGCGAACCAGTAATTGAGCGTGAAGTTGAACGAGAAAGGCGGGCTGTCGCTTAGGAAGATCGTATAGAATTGCACCACCGTGAACGCCGCCATCATATAAGCGAGCGGCCGGGCAGCGGAGAGGCTGTCCGAAATCTCGTGCCGGAACCTTGAAGACGTCGAATAGGAAATGGCGAGCACCGCTGCCATCGGGAAAGCGATCAGCCGCCGCATCGTCATCCAGGGCAGGCCAGGCAGCGCGATCGCCATGTAATTCGGCCACAACACCAGCGCGACCAGATAGGCGAAGAACAGCCGGTTCAGCAGCTTGACCGGCGGATGGTCGGTATCCGGCAGCGCCCAGATGACGAGCAGGGCGAGGAGCAGGATCGGCACGCCCAGCAGCACCAGCAGCTGTGGCGGGAACAGCGTGTAGAAAAAGCCGTAGAACAGGCCCAGGAAGATGCAGAAAGCGAGGAACGAGCCGTGCTTGAAGATGCGCTCCAGCCGGGAGCGCTGGCGGCGGTAATTGGGCAGCACGGGCAACGGCCGCGCCGCGCCCGCGAACGCCTCCCGCAAATTCGGCAGATTGAACGCCACCCTGTCACTCCCGCTCTGTTCCGTTGCCGGCCGTGCGCGTTACACGATCCGCATTGCGTCTGGCCAGTCAACTTACCCCTAACCCGTTCACCTTAAGCGAGGGTTGCCGGAAGCGCACGCGCCGCCTTATGGCCGGAACCAAGAGGGCGGGAGCCGATCATGCCATCGCTTGAACAGAAGATTGAGACGCCGCGCCTTCCCGATACGATTTTGGAGCTGACCTCGGTCCGTTTCTTCGCGGCCATGTTCGTCGTGCTGTTCCATGTTCACGACGACACGCCATTGCTGATCAACCTGCCGACCCAGTTTTTCCTGAAAGGCTATCTGGGCGTCGATATCTTTTTCATCCTCTCGGGTTTCATCCTGACGCACGTGTATCTGGCCCAGTGGAAGGCTGGAAAATTTCGATACGGATCGTTCATGCTCAACCGGTTCGCGCGCGTCTATCCGCTGCATCTGGTGATGACGCTCGCTTTCGTCGCGCTCTACACGCTGTCGGCGCGGTTCGGTTTTCTGGGCGAAGCGGACGGCATGGACTGGTCGGCTTTGCCGTTCCATCTACTCGCCGTGCATGGCTGGGGCTTTGTCGGCCACCATGCCTGGAATTTCCCTTCCTGGTCGATCAGCAGCGAGTTCTTCGCCTATCTGATCTTCCCGCTTTTCCTGATGTCGACGCGGATCGGCGCGAAGACGGGGTTGGCGCTAGCTTCAGTCGCGCTGGCGGCGGCCTTCTATACGAGCGGCGCCTTCTTCCGCCCGTTCACCGCCTTGACGTTCGATTTCGGGATCGTCCGCATTTTCTTCGAATTCGGGCTGGGCGTGTTCGTTTACCTCATGTGCGCGCGCATCGCTCTCGGTGCGACGACGGTGCGCTGGCTGCTGCTGACCGCAGTGCTGGTGTTCGTCGCGATCTGCCATGTCAGCCGCTCGAACAGCGACGATATCGCGCTGATCTTCCTCGCCGGCGGAGTCATCTTCCTGCTCGGCCAGCTGTCGCGCAGTCCCGGCCCTTCGATCATGCGGGCCCGGCCGCTCGTTTACCTCGGGGAGATCAGCTACTCGACCTATATGATCCACTACATGGCCGAGCTGATCTATGTGAAAGGTGTGTCGCGCCTGCTCGGCACGCCGGGGCAGTTGCCGTTCGGGGCATGGCTTGGCCTGCTGGTCGTCATCCTGCTCGGGTCGATGATGTCATTCCATCTGGTCGAGGTGCCGGCGCGCAACTTCATCCGCCGGATGATGCACGAGCGCAAACCGCGCGAATGGCGGGTCTAGGATTTCCCTCAGGGGCTTTATATTTTCAGCTCGCGCTTGATCGTGGCTTGCGTGGCGCGGCCATAAGGCGGCTTGAAGCCGGCCAGTTTGGCGACATCGATCTTCGGCTGCCGATAGACCGACTTGGCATGGCTGAACGTCTTGAAGCCTTCGAAGCCGTGATAGCTGCCCATGCCGGACGGGCCGATCCCGCCGAACGGCAGTTCCTCGGCCGAGATATGGAAGATCACATCGTTGATCGTGACGCCGCCCGATACGGTGTGCTCCAGCACCCTGGTCTGCTCAGCTTCGTCCGTGCCGAAATAATAGAGGCCGAGCGGGCGGTCGCGTCCATTCACATAGGCGATGGCGTCGTCGATCGCGCGATAGGTCTTGACCGGCAGCACCGGGCCGAAAATCTCATCGCGCATCACCGCCATGTCGTCGGTCGGGTTGCGGACGATCGTGAACGGCATCCTGGTGCCGTTGGAGGCCGCGAAATCCTCGCCCGCCGGGTTAACTGTGATGACCTCGCCGCCCTTGGCGTGCGCATCCTCCAGATAGGATTGCAGGCGCAGGTGATGCCGTTCGTTCACGATCGCGGTGTAATCGGCATTGTCGAGCAGGCGGGGGTAGAGTGAAGCCGCCGCCGACTTCAGGCCGTCGATCGCCGCTTCTTCCCTGTCGTCGGGCACCAGCACATAGTCCGGCGCAAGGCAGATCTGCCCGGCATTCATCATCTTGCCGGTCGCGATCCGCATTGTCGCTTGCGCCATGTCCGCCGACCGGCCGAGGATGACCGGGGATTTTCCGCCAAGCTCCAACGTCACCGGCGTCAGATTGTCGGCGGCAGCGTGCAGGATATGGCGGCCGATGCCGGTCGCGCCGGTGAAGATCAGATGGTCGAACGGCAGTTTCGAAAACGCCTCGCCGATATCCGCACCGCCGCTCACGAACGTCAGTTCGACCGGATCGAAATAGCGTCCAGCCAGCTTCTCGAAGAGCGCGGAGGTGCGCGGCGTGAACTCGCTGCTCTTGACCATCGCGCGGTTGCCGGCGGCGAAGATGCCGGCGAGCGGCGACATGGTCAGCTGCACCGGGAAGTTCCATGGCGAAATGACGCCGACCACACCCTTGGGCTGATAGTCGATCCAGGCCCGCGCGCCGAGCAGGCCGAGCGGGAAATCGAGCTTGCGCCGTTCCCGCTTCATCCAGCGCCCGGCATGTTTGCGTGCGTGCTTCAACGAGCGGATGCTGCCGGCGATATCGGTCAGCATCGACAGCTCCCGGCTGCGATGCCCGAAATCGGCGGAAAGCGCGGCGCAGAAATCCTCTGCATTGTCGACCATCATGCGGATTGCGCGAGTCAGCCGGTCTTGGCGCAGCGCCAGGGGAGTGGGGCGTTCAGCCTCCGCAGCAATGCGTTGGGCTTTCAGGATGGCATCAAGATCCATGGCGCGATCTTTTCCTAAATCGGGAAATCCGGCAAGCGCGCCCGGTAAACGCCGCACGCTCCTGGCAAAGATTCGGCATTCAGGGCTTACCGCCAATTAACCAGCGCCCGTAACCCGGCGCATAAACTCTGTGCGCTAACCAGCCCGCGATCACGGCGAGCCCGACCACTTTGGTGGCAGCCATTCCAAATCGGGGCTCTCAATGGCGACTTTCAACGTTTCGACGGCTGCACAATTCCAGTCGGCGCTGAACTCGGCAAAAGGCGGGGACAAGATCGTTCTCGCGGCTGGCAATTATGGTTCGGCCTATGTGCAGAACCACAATTATGCGTCAGCGGTGACAATCACGACATCGGCGTCGAACCCGGCACATTTCGACGGCCTGTTCATCAGCAACACAAAGAATCTGAGCCTGTCCGGGCTGGATCTGGGCAGGTCGCTGACGGACGGTCAAGCCGAATGGACGCAGCTGAACTACGTATATAATTCCAGCAACATCAAGTTCGACAACGTGACGTTCCACGGATCGAAAGACAATGATCCGACCAATGACGGCGTCGGCCTGCAGCTGACCGGCGTGGTCGGCTTCAGCATGACCAACTCACATTTCAACGAGCTTTATCGGGGCATCGCGATCCAGCAGTCTTCGAACCTGACGGTCAAGGGCAATGATTTCCACACCATCCGTTCGGACGGGATGGTTGTCGCCGCCGTCGACGGCATTACGATCGACAGCAACAATTTCAGCGATTTCCGGCCGATCATTCCCGACCATTCGGATTTCATCCAGTTCTGGAATCTGGGCCAGACAAAGGGCTCCAGCAACATCACGATCAAGAACAACGTGATGTTCCAGCCGGAATTTTCCGGGATCGAAGGCACCGGCACGCAAGGCATCTGGATCTCCGACCCGATGGAGTTCGGCTACAAGAACGTTCTGATCCAGAACAACCTGATCTACTCGAACGGCGCCTATAACGGCCTTTCGGTGAACGGCGGCGACGGGGTCCAGATTCTCGGCAACACCGTCATCTCGCAGAGCACGGACAGCAAGGATTTCTGGGTCCGCATGGACGGCACCACCAATGTGACGGTCCGCGACAACATCATGGACAATATGGTGCTCGCCAATATGGGCACGATGACTCAGTCCGGGAACATCAATCTGTCGCAGACACCGGCGCTTCGTTCGCTGTTCGACCATCTGAACAATCCGGCGAGCGCGGCCGATCTGCTCACGGCGACTTCCGGCTACAAAGCCGTGGCGACGCTGCCGTCGCCGCCCGTCTCACACGCGATCGGCAGCGGCCTCGGCAGCATGCTTGGCAACGCCACTGGCTCGTCGTTCGCCAAGACGGCGCTTTCGGATGTCCTGCAAGACAGCAGCGCCAGCGCCAAAAATACGCCCTTCGCGGCGGCCCCGATTGTTCAGGATACTGCTGCGTCGTCGCTTCACGCCGGCCTGGGCAGTGCCGTTGCTCATGCGTTCGGCGGCGGTGCGCACATATTCGATCATTTCACCGCGATGGCCTGATTTGCCCCGAAAAGAGTTGAAACACTGGCGCCCCTGGTCTTTGGATGAGGCGTTATCCAATGCCAGGGGCGGCAGCTTGTGTCCAAATTTCTAGCCGATACCAAAGATCCGACCTCGCTTTCCGCTCGTTTCCGCGCCCGGCGAAACGTGATGCTGAAGGATCTGCTGCGCCGCGTCAGCGCGCGCAGGCAGGGGCCGCTCAAGATCCTCGATGTCGGCGGAACCCCTGCATATTGGACGGCGATCGGCGTGCCGTTTCTCGACGAGATCGACGCACGCATTGATTGCACCAACCTGATCGCGACCGAACTGGACGGAGACACCGGGACCGACCGGGTCCGCACGATCGTTGCCAATGGCTGCGCCGTGGACGCCGCCGACAACAGCTATGATTTTGTGCATTCGAATTCGGTGATCGAGCATGTCGGCAGCTTCGCCAACATGAAGGCCTTTGCCGGTGAAGTCCGGCGGCTGGCGCCGGCCTATTATGTCCAGACGCCCTATTACTGGTTCCCGGTCGATCCCCATTTCTACCGCGTGCCGGCCTTCCACTGGATGCCAGTGCCGATGCAGATCGCGCTGCTCAGGCGTTTCCGGCTCGGCTATTCGGCGCCGGTCAGGGATATCGGCGTTACGACCGAACGGGTCGAAAGCCGCTCGATCCTGACCGGCAAGCAGTTCCGATATCTGTTTCCCGATGCCGATCACAGTTTCGAGCGGCTGCTGGGCCTGCCCAAGTCGATGATTGCGGTGCGGGAGCCACGCTCCTAGACTCAAGGGGTCAAGGAGAACGCAGTGCCAGCCCTTCTGAAACCGCTTCTCGCCGGCCTGGCGTTCCTCCTCGCATCGCCCGCGCCGGTGCAGACCGGCCCGGTCAGCCAGGCCGAATTCCAGGCGATGCTGGCGCGGGTGCGGGGCGGCGGCGTCCTCGATCTTGGGAAACGCCGGATCGATTTCGGCCAGCCCGATTTCCAGCCGGTCAAGCCGGTAACGATCCGGGGTGGGGTGTTTGGCCCCGCCTATTTGAACAATTGGCGCAACGTCACGTTCGACGGCGCCGCGTTCGAAGGGCCGCCGGGGACGCCTGACAACCAGTTTCTCTTCGTCGCTTATGGCGCGCAGAATGTGACGCTGCGCAATTGCCGCTTCACCGGGCACGAATTGCCTAATGGCGATCTGCAGGTTCGCGGGCCGTCGTTCCGCGAGAGCAGCAATGTCGCGATCGAACATTGCCTGATCGAGAAGATGGCGGGGTTTTCCAACTTCGTCCGCACGGCCGGCGCGCGCTTCGCCGACAATGAGGTGCGGACGGTCCGCGAAGGGCTGGAAGTCGTGGGCGGCTCGAACATCGTGATCGAGCGCAACCGGTTCGAGGATTTCCGGCCGGCGGAGGGCGATCATCCCGATGCGATGCAATTCTTCACGACCGGCCTGACCCGCCCCGGCGACACAGCCTCGCGCGGGGTCGTGATCCGGGGCAATCTCGTGCTCGGCAACAGCAAGGCACAAGGCGTCTTCGCGACCGACCAGATCGGCATGGCCGCAAAGGGCATCGGCTATCGGGACTTCACGATTGAGGACAATGTGATCGTGAGCGCCACGTGGCACGGCATCACCGCATCCGAGATCGAGAATGTGACGGTTCGGAACAACCGCCTCTACAAAAGGCGCGGTGATCCGTATGACAGCCGGATCGGCATCGACCGCAGCACTGGCAATGTCAGCGTCAGCGACAATGATGCCGACGATTATGTCTATGCCGGCCCGGCCCGTCAGTCGGGCAACCGCAAGCATGGGCCGATGGATCAGGCAAAGCTTGATGCGGTCGTCGCCGAATGGATGGCGCGTTTCAGGAAACCCGGCGCCTAATAGGGCTGAGGCTCGGCGGCTTCGTCGCTTTCGACCGGCTCGTCGCCGATGTCCGGAACATAGCTCGCTTCGCGATATTCAGTCGTGTCCGGCTCGGGTTCCGGCTGCACGACCTTGGTCACGAGAAGCCGGCCGCGATAGCTGCCCGGGACGAAGCCGGGCCGGGCGGCAAGCGCTTTCATCTCCGCCTGGCACGCCGTCAGGAATTCGGCGTTCATCGCGGGACATTGGCGCAGGCCGCCGTCGAACGCGGTGCGCGCCCAGCTCTTGCCCGCGCTTTCCTGATCGACGTCCGAGACGATCGCCGTCTGCGCCGGCTCGGCGCGCGGCACAGGCTGGGCCTTGATGCTGGCGGAGGTCAGGCTGCTCGCGATAGCCCCCAATCCGGCACCGCCGCCGATCAGCAACGCTGTTGCGGCAAGTATCGTTGTGGTGCGGCGGGCATCCCTCATGCGCCCCAGAACCGCCCAGGACGCGGCCCGTTCCCTGGATAGCTTAGGCGTGCTCTTCCTTGGCGAGCCATTCTTCCAGCCATTTGATCGTATAGCTGCCCTGCTGGAAATCCGGTTCGTCGAGCAGCGCCTGATGCAGCGGGATCGTCGTCTTCACGCCCTCGATCACGAACTCCTCAAGTGCGCGGCGCAGGCGGCGAAGCGCGCCCTCGCGCGTGTGACCCCAGACGATTAGCTTGGCGATCATCGAGTCGTAATAGGGTGGGATGCGGTAGCCGGAATAAAGCCCGCTATCGACGCGGACGTTCATGCCGCCCGGCGCGTGAAAATGCCCGACAACGCCCGGCGAAGGCGCGAAAGTGCGCGGGTCTTCCGCATTGATCCGGCATTCGATCGCGTGGCCGCGGAACTCGACATCTTCTTGGCGCAGCGTCAACGGGTAGCCGTCGGCGATGCGGATCTGCTCGCGCACCAGATCGAGCCCGGTGATCGCCTCGGTCACCGGATGCTCGACCTGCAGGCGCGTGTTCATTTCGATGAAGTAGAAATGCCCGTCTTCCCAAAGGAATTCGATCGTGCCGGCGCCGCGATAGCCCATATCCGCCATCGCCTTGGCGACGATACCGCCCATCCGCGCCCGCTCTTCGGGCGTGATGACGGGGGAGGGCGCTTCCTCCAGCACTTTCTGGTGGCGGCGCTGCAGCGAACAGTCGCGCTCGCCCAGATGGATGGCGTTGCCGTTGCCGTCGCCGAACACCTGGAACTCGATGTGGCGCGGATTGCCCAGATATTTCTCGATATAGACTGTGTCGTCGCCGAACGCGGCCTTGGCCTCGCTGCGCGCCTGGCCCATCAGGCTTTCGAGCTTGTCTTCCGAGGGCACGACCTTCATGCCCCGCCCGCCGC
The DNA here is from genome assembly GCA_018240865.1 of Pseudomonadota bacterium. Classification (GTDB taxonomy): domain Bacteria; phylum Pseudomonadota; class Alphaproteobacteria; order Sphingomonadales; family Sphingomonadaceae; genus Sphingomonas_B. Next base: position 10,594 of record JAFEEY010000025.1, read on the forward strand.
CGCCCGACGCTGCCTTGACGATCACCGGATAGCCGATCTCGGCGGCGATCTTTCTGGCTTCGGCGAATTCGCTGACACCGCCGGCGGAACCGGGCACCAGCGGCAGGCCGAGCGCGCCGGCGGTGCGTTTCGCCTCAACCTTGTCACCCATCGTCCGGATATGTTCGGGCTTGGGGCCGATCCAGATCAGATTATGGCTCTCGACGATCTCCGCGAAGCGGGCGTTTTCCGAGAGAAAGCCATAGCCCGGATGGATCGCGTCGGCGCCGCTGATCTCGGCCGCCGAAATGATGTTCGGGATGTTCAGATAGGATTCGGTCGCGGGCGGCGGGCCGATGCAGACCGCTTCGTCGGCCAGGCGGACATGCATCGCATCGGCGTCGGCGGTCGAGTGCACCGCCACCGTCTTGATGCCCATCTCATGCGCCGCGCGGTGGATGCGCAACGCGATCTCGCCGCGATTGGCGATCAGGATTTTCTGGATCGGCACGGCCGCGCGCCTATTCGACGACGATGAGCGGCTGGTCGAACTCGACCGGATTGCCGTTCGCGATCAGGATGTCGCGCACCGTGCCGGCGGCGGGGGCAGTGATCGGGTTCATCACTTTCATCGCCTCGATGATCAGCAGCGTGTCGCCGGCCTTCACCTTGTCGCCGATCGCGACAAAGTTCGCCGCGCCCGGCTCTGCTGCCAGATAGGCAGTGCCGACCATCGGCGATCGAATCGCGTTGGCCGTCTCGGCGGCGGCAGCGGTCGCAGGTGCAGCTGGAGCGACCGGGGCAGCGACAGGCTGCGGCGCGGCGGCGGCTGGCATTGCGACCTGCGCGGCGGCGATGGCCTGTACTTTGCGCGCGACCTTGATGCGGCGTTCGCCATCCTGAACTTCGATTTCGGTCAGCTGCGTTGCGTCCAGCAATTCGGCGAGCTGGCGGACCAGGCTCGTATCGACCTGCATTGCGCCCATATTCTTATCTGTCATGGGGCTGGCCCTTTTTCAGAGTTTCGCGGCGGCGTCCAGCGCAAGCATATAGCCGAGCGCGCCGAAGCCCGCGACGGTTCCTTTCGCCGCCTTGCCGATATAGCTCCGGTGCCGGAATGGCTCGCGCGCATGCGGGTTGGACAGGTGCACTTCGATCACCGGCACCGTGATCGACTTCACCGCGTCGTGCAGCGCCACAGACGTGTGCGTATAGCCGCCGGGATTGATGATGACGGCCCTCGCCGCGTCCGCATTGGCCTCGTGTAGCCAATCGATCATATGGCCTTCATGGTTGGACTGGCGGAATTCCAGGTCGAAACCCAGCTCCCGCGCACGGTCTTCCATGCGGCCGGCAATGTCGTCCAGCGTGTCGTGCCCGTAGATTTCCGGCTCGCGCAGGCCGAGCAGGTTCAGATTGGGGCCATTCAGAACGAAGATGGTCGGCATTGATCCCCCGATGCCCAGACAATATCTGCGAGGCCCTTACACGATTGGATTTGCGATGCACACCGACGGCACCATCACGATCAGCGTCAATGGCGAGCACAAGCGCGTCGCGGCCGGGCTCAGCATTGCCCGGCTGGCGAGTGAGCTTGGGCTGGTGCCGGAGAAAGTGGCAGTGGAACGTAATCTGGAAGTCGTACCGCGCTCGACGCTCGATGCAGTGATGGTGGAGGATGGCGACGAACTGGAGATCGTGCATTTCGTCGGCGGCGGCGATCATTCGGCGAAGCTGGACGAGGACAGCTGGTCGGTCGCCGGCCGGACTTTCCGGTCCCGCCTGATCATCGGCACCGGCAAATATAAAAGCTTCGAGGAGAATGCGGCGGCGGCCGAAGCGTCGGGCGCGGAGATCGTCACCGTCGCGGTAAGGCGGGTGAACATCGCCGATCCGAACCAGCCGATGCTGACCGACTTCATCGACCCCAAACGCTACACCTATCTTCCGAACACCGCGGGCTGCTTCGACGCCGAGTCGGCCGTCCGCACGCTCAGGCTCGCGCGGGAAGCGGGCGGCTGGGATTTGGTGAAACTGGAGGTTCTGGGCGAGGCACGCACCCTTTATCCGGATATGGTCGAGACGCTCCGCGCGACCGAAATCCTCGCCAAAGAAGGTTTTCTGCCGATGGTCTATTGCGTTGACGATCCGATCGCGGCGAAGCGGCTGGAGGATGCGGGCGCGGTCGCGATCATGCCCTTGGGCGCGCCGATCGGCTCAGGCCTCGGCATCCAGAATCAGGTGACGATCCGCCTCATCGTCGAGGGCGCCCAAGTGCCCGTGCTGGTCGATGCGGGCGTCGGCACTGCGTCGGACGCCGGGCTGGCGATGGAGCTCGGCTGCGACGGGGTGCTGATGAACACCGCGATCGCCGAGGCAAAGGATCCGATCATGATGGCGCGGGCGATGAAGCTGGCGGTCGAAAGCGGCCGCCTGGCCTATCGCGCGGGCCGGATGGGCAAGCGCCGGTACGCCGATCCGTCCAGCCCGCTGGCGGGATTGATTTAATGTGAGTCCAAGGAACGCCATTCGCTGCGCGATCGTTCTGTATCCGTTGTATTCAAAGGAGAAATACGATGGGCGAGTTGGCCGATAAAGTGAAAGGCAACCTCAACGAGGCCGCCGGCAAGCTGAAGCAGAAATCGGATGATCCGAACGTCCGCGACGAAGGCGCGGCGCAGGAGCTGAAAGGTAAGGGCCAGCAGTTCGCCGGCAAGATCAAGGGCGCGCTCGGCGACGATATCTGAGCCCTTGCGTCATGCCGGACTTGATCCGGCATCCCGCTGTTTTCTTGCTGAAAAGGAAGAAGAAGCTGGACCCCGGATCAAGTCCGGGGTGACGAAATCAGGAATTCCGGCCCACCCATTCGGCGTAGAGCGGGTGGGCCTTTTCGATCGGCCACGCCACGATGGCGGGCACATCATAGCTATGCAGTTCCACGATCCGCGCGATCAGTGCGTCCGGGCGGGCTGCCTTGAAGAGCGCGGGCACTTCCTCGGTACGTTCGAGCTTATTGTCCCAGCGATAGATCGAGCGGCAGGCGCCAAGGATATTGGCGCAGGCTGCCAGCTCTTCCATCACGACCGTTTCCGCGATCCGCTCCGCCTCGGCCAGATCGGAAAAGACGGCGTAGACGGTCGCGATCATGCGCGGCGGCCGGCGGCGTGAGCGCACCAGGTCGCGGTCGCGACGACCAGCGCGCCGACCGCCTGGTGCAGAACGGCGATTTCCAGGTTCACGCCCGTCATTACCGTCGCGATACCGAGAATGATCTGGATGCCGAAGGCGGAATGAAGCGCGATGCTCGCCGGGCGGTCGATCTTGCGGGCCATGCGCGCCAGCACCACCAGAGCGACGACTGCGATCCACGCCCACCAGCGATGCTCCCACTGAACCAGGAACGGATCGTTCGCCATATTGTGCGGCCAGTCGGGCGAGACTTCGGGGAAGAAACGGCCGTTCATCAGCGGCCAGTCGCTCGCGGCAAGGCCGGCGCGGAGGCCCGCGGTCCAGGCGCCGAGCAGGATCTGGATCGCCAGTACCAGCAGCAGGGCCAGCGCCTTGAAGCTAAGCCGTGCGGGACGGGGCGGATGCAGCAAATCGAGCGCGGTCCAGATCAGGCCGGCCATGATGAACAAGGCCGCCATCAAGTGCACGGCGAGGCGATAGTGACTGACCTCTGTCCGCCCGGCGAGGCCCGAGACGACCATCCACCAGCCGATCGCACCCTGCAGCCCGCCGAGCGCCAGCAGCGCGACCAGCCGCCAGCCATAGCCCTGGGGAATCCGCTTCTTCAGCCAGAACCAGAGCAGCGGCAGGGCGAAAGCGAGCCCGATCAGGCGGCCGAGCAGCCGGTGGATGAACTCCCAGAAGAAAATGAACTGGAACTCGCCGAGCGTCATCGACCGGTTCATCGTCTGGTACTGCGTCGTCTGCTGGTAGAGCGCGAACGCATGCTCCCATTGCGCATGGGTCAAAGGCGGCAGCGCGCCGCTCACCGGCTTCCATTCAGTGATCGACAGGCCTGATTCGGTCAGGCGGGTGATGCCGCCGACAACGACCATCAGGAAGACGAGCGCGGCAACGCTCAGCAGCCACCAGGCGATGGCGCGCGGACGGGATGAGGGATTGAGCACGACTGGCCTCTGCGCCGCCGCGCCTGCGGTGACAAGTGCTGCATTTCCGTCGATGTTATGTTGTAACGCGACCGAGGCAGTGCCATATGCCGACTCGATGCTTGAGAGGTTGCCTGGCACGGGAACGCTCGACCGGCTGGCCATTGGCCTGTCCGGGCTTTGTCTCGTGCATTGCGTGGCGAGCGTCTTCCTGCTGACCCTGCTCGCATCGGCGGGCGGAATGCTGCTGCACCCTGCCGTCCATGAAGTCGGCCTGTGCATAGCGATCGCGATCGGCACCTTCGCCTTGACCCGCGGCTCGATCGAGCATGGCTATGTATTGCCGGCCGCTGTGGGCGGGCTGGGCCTGGGCGTGATGGCTGGTGCGCTCGCGGTGCCGCACGGCCCGACCGAGACGGTTTATACGATGGTGGGCGTCGCGATCCTCGCGCTCGGCCACGATCTCAACCGGCGCGCCGCCTCCTAACAAAACGGCGCGCCCGTCTTCGCGATCAGGCGAATGCCACGCGAGGGCGCGTGCGGAGCGCCGCGCCGGCCAGCCCGAAACCGCCGATCATCAATGCCCAACTCGCCGGTTCCGGCACGGCCGCCAGCGCCTGCACGGCGACTTGCGACGAGGAGAATATCTTGCCGTTCGCGCTGTAGCTGAGGTTCGTGACTTGCGGCGCGCCGCCCGGATTCTTGATGAAGAAGCCGAAGGTCGGCGCGTTGGGCGTGATCGTGAATGCGGTCAGCCCGGTGATGTTATTGCTCACCATCAGGAAATTGTTGCCCTTATTGTAGGTGAACAGGGCCGGGCCGTTGAACGGTACGTTGAAGCTCGTGACTTTCGTCACCGGCGCGACCGGCGTGAGGAAAGCGGCTTCGTCATATGTGAAGCTGAAAATGCCCGATGCCGTCTGCACCGGCGCGTCGGCGGCGAAGCCGTTCGCGCTGATAAGGAAATGCCTGGTGACGATCGCGGCGTCGGCCTGGTTGGCCGTGATGCCGAAAAGCGTTGCGGCCAGAAGAGCTGCGCGTTTCATTTCTACCCCATTTCGAAGGTGATGAATGCCTCCGCAAACCGAAAGCGGCGCGGCGGTTAACCATGACGGGGCCGGTATGAACCATGCTGCGACGGAGAAGCGCGGCAGGCGACGGAGCGGCGCGCCGCGCGACGGATCCGCCGCTTCGCACGACGAATCCGAACCTTGCCCTCAGGGTCCGGCCTCCCTAGATTCAGGCCATGGCCGGCCATCATCATGCGCATCATCACGAGGGCGACGATCTCGTCACTGCCGCGCAGGCCGCGCTGGAGCGCGCGGGCGAGCAATGGACCGGTATGCGCCAGAGCGTGTTCCAGGCGCTGACCGGCTTTGAAAAGCCGGCTTCCGCCTATGACATTGCCGAGGAAGTCTCGAAACGGCAGGGCCGCCGCGTCGCCGCTAACAGTGTCTATCGCATCCTCGACCTGTTCGTCGGCGCGAACCTTGTGCGGCGGGTTGAAAGCGCGAACGCCTATGTCGCGAATGAGCATCCCGACTGCCTGCACGACTGCATCTTCCTGGTCTGCGACGCTTGCGGCCAGACCACCCATCTCGACGATGATTCGGTCGCGTCGAACGTCCGCAGCGCCGCCAGCAAGGCGGGATTCGCGCCCGAACGGCCGGTCATCGAAGTGCATGGCCGCTGCGCGGATTGCGCGCGGGATTGAGGAAGCGGTTTCGTTCGCCGCTTTCGCGCGTTAAAGACAGGCAATGTCAGAACTTCCGGTGACGCCGCTGCTCGACTCGGTCGACACGCCGCAAGACCTTCGCAAGCTCGATCAGGATCAACTCCGCCAGCTGGCCGACGAGCTGCGCGCGGAAACCATTTCCGCCGTTTCGGTGACCGGCGGGCATCTGGGCGCGGGCCTGGGCGTGGTGGAGCTGACCGTCGCGCTTCATTATGTCTTCGACACGCCACGCGACCGGCTGATCTGGGACGTCGGCCACCAGGCCTATCCGCACAAGATCCTGACCGGCCGGCGGAATCGCATCCGCACACTGCGTCAGGGCGGTGGCCTCAGCGGCTTCACCAAGCGGAGTGAAAGCGAATACGATCCGTTCGGCGCCGCGCACAGCTCGACTTCGATTTCGGCGGCGGTCGGCTTTGCCGTCGCCAACAAGATCGCGAACCAGCCCGGCAAGGCGATCGCGGTGATCGGCGACGGCGCGATGTCCGCCGGCATGGCCTATGAGGCGATGAACAATGCCCGCGCTGCGGGCGACCGGCTGGTCGTCATCCTCAACGACAATGATATGTCGATCGCGCCGCCGGTGGGCGGGCTTTCCGCCTATCTGGCGCGGCTGATCTCCTCGTCCGAATATCTGGGCCTGCGCTCGCTCGCCAAGCGGGTGACGCGCAAGCTCTCGCGCCGGGTGCATGACGCTGCGGAGAAGGCCGAGGAATTCGCGCGCGGCATGGCGACGGGCGGGACGCTGTTCGAGGAACTGGGCTTTTACTATGTCGGCCCGATCGACGGCCATAATCTCGACCATCTGATCCCCGTGCTCGAGAATGTCCGTGATGCCGACGAAGGGCCGATCCTGATCCATGTCGTGACGCAGAAGGGCAAGGGCTATGCCCCGGCCGAAGCGTCGGCCGACAAATATCACGGCGTCCAGAAATTCGATGTGATCTCGGGCAAGCAGGCGGCGGCGCCCGCCGGGCCGCCGCAATATCAGAATGTGTTCGGCGCGCAGCTGGTCAAGGAAGCAGAACGCGATCCGACGATCTGCGCGATCACGGCGGCGATGCCGTCCGGCACTGGACTTTCGAAGTTCGCCGAGGCCTATCCCGATCGTTTCTTCGACGTCGGGATTGCCGAGCAACATGCAGTGACGTTCGCAGCGGGCCTCGCGGCGCAGGGGATGCGCCCGTTCGCGGCGATCTACTCGACTTTCCTGCAGCGCGCCTATGATCAGGTGGTGCATGACGTGGCGCTGCAGAACCTGCCCGTCCGGTTCGCGATCGACCGCGCCGGGCTGGTCGGCGCGGACGGCGCGACGCACGCCGGCAGCTTCGATATCACCTATCTCGCGACCCTGCCGAACATGGTGGTGATGGCCGCGGCCGATGAAGCCGAGCTCGTGCATATGACGCACACGGCGGCGATGCATGACAGCGGGCCGATTGCGGTGCGCTATCCGCGTGGGAACGGCGTCGGCGTGGCGCTGCCCGAGGCGCCCGAGCGGCTTGAGATCGGCAAGGGCCGCATCGTCCGCCAGGGCAAGACGGTGGCGATCCTGTCCTTGGGCACGCGGCTGGAGGAAGCGCTGAAGGCGGCCGACCGGCTGGAAGCGCAAGGCCTGTCGACCACTGTCGCTGACCTGCGCTTTGCCAAGCCGCTCGACGAAGCGCTCATTCGCAAGCTGCTCACCACCCACGAAGTCGCGGTGACGATCGAGGAAGGCGCGATCGGCGGCCTCGGCGCCCATGTGCTGACGCTCGCCAGCGACACCGGCCTGATCGATGCCGGCCTGAAGCTGCGCACCATGCGCCTGCCGGACATCTATCAGGATCATGACAAGCCGGAGCTCCAGTACAAGGAAGCCGGCCTCGACGCCGATGCGATCGTCGACACGGTGCTGAAAGCGCTGCGCAAGAACAGCGTCGGCGTGGTTGAAGGCGCGCGAGCTTAGTGCCTTAAGCTGGAAGCGAACCTCTCAACTCTCCATTGACATCCAGCGCACGGAGCATGCGAACCAGCACATCAGCGGCGCTTTCCTTAGTCGGTTCGCTGTATGGCAATTCGCTTATCACGCCGATGGACGACGCGACGAGATGTAGTGCCTCTTGCCGCGTTACGACATCCTTTTGAACGAGCAAATCTAGCAGCTTAGTTAGAATTTCAGCTAACGGATTGACCGATAAGTCAAAAAACTGCTCAGCAAAGTGCTTCAGGTCGGAATGATCTAGGTTGTCACTCATCCGAATCTCCATGATGTGTTCGCATTGTGTTCTTGCTTTAGGCCAGGATCAAGTCGAGAGTTTCACAAGTCCGCTACGAACTTACTGCCCCAGATAGCTGGCCGATACTGCTTCGGTCGCGTTGACGGCGAGGATGGTGCGGGCTTCGCCGATCGAGCGGGCGCCGCCCGCCGCGCTGATGACGCGGTCTAGCAATTCCTGGCCTTCCTCCCACCAGCCGAGGCCGCTTGCCGCATTGATGTGGCCGACCGGTCCGGCGTTGACGAAATGGCTACCCCAGCTCGCGGCGAGGCCGCGGGCGCGGTCGGGCGTGATCCAGGGATCGTCCTCGCTCGCGACCAGGATCGAAGGGAAGGGCAAGGCCGTTTCGGCGCGGGCGCGAAATCGGCGAGCTCGGCGGCGAGGGGGCGCGCATCGAGGTCCGCCGGCGCGACGAGCAGCGCGCCAGCGACGGGCCAGCCCCAGGGTTGGCCGGAAAGCTCGGCCCACCAGGCAACAGCGAGGCAGCCAAGGCTGTGCGCGGCGAGGATGACGGGAGGCGTGGCGCCGCGGATCGCTTGGTCAATTTTCGTCACCCAAGCATTGCGGCGCGGATTGCCCCACATGCCGAGTTCGATCCGCGATGTGTCGGGACGGGACTGTTCCCATAGCGATTGCCAGTGGGACGGGCCGGAACCGTTCAGGCCGGGCACAGTCAATACAATGGGTTGTTGGCGGTCGCTCTCATGGATTCCGCGTGTCATGCGCTTTCTCCCGCGTCGCTTTGGCCCCGCTCACCAGGTGAGAAGACCGTGCGGGCGCGAGGGACTTGGGGAGAGAGGCCCACACGGCCACCCTTCTCACGAGGCCCCATCAAAGTAACTCAACTCGATTGGTAGAAAAGGCCATTGCGCCGAAGCGCGAGCCGAATGCGGCGGAAAGAAGGCGGCCGAATCGGGGTAAAGCGGAAGTTTGTTGCGTTGCGGGCTTCGTGTTTTAGCCCGGCCTCAACACCGGCTCGGCTAAGCTTGTCGAAGCCTTTTTCTTTTGACCTCAGCGATTCAAGAAAGAAGGGAAGCCTTCGACAAGCTCAGCCAAGCCGGGATGTCACGGTCAGCCGCTCACGTCTTCCGGCTCAGTTCCCGCATCGCGTCGTCGAGTCCGTCCAGCGTTAGCGGAAACATGCGGCCGTTCATCAGCTCGCGCAGGACGGCGATTGATTGGGAATAGCCCCAATGCTGCTCCGGAATCGGGTTCAACCAGGCCGCTGCCGGATAGGTATTGGTGACGCGGTGCATCCAGACCGCGCCGGCCTCCTCGTTGAAATGCTCGACCGAGCCGCCGGGATGCGTGATTTCATATGGGCTCATCGACGCATCGCCGACGAAGATCACCTTATAGTCATGGCCATATTTGTGGAGCACGTCCCAGGTCGGCGTGCGCTCGGAGAAGCGGCGGCGATTGTCCTTCCACACGCCTTCATAAAGGCAGTTATGGAAGTAGAAGAATTCGAGGTTCTTGAACTCGGCGGTGGCGGCGGAGAACAGCTCCTCGCAGAGCCTGATGTGCGGGTCCATTGACCCGCCGACGTCGAGGAACAGCAGCAATTTCACTGCATTGTGCCGTTCCGGACGCATCTGGATGTCGAGCCAGCCCTGGCGCGCGGTGCCGTCGATCGTGCCTTCGATATCCAGCTCGTCGGCTGCGCCTTCGCGAGCGAAGCGGCGCAGGCGCCTGAGCGCTACCTTGATGTTCCGGGTGCCGAGCTCCCTGGTCGAATCGAGATTCTTGAACTCGCGCTTGTCCCACACCTTGATCGCGCGGCCGTGCCGGCCCTCGGCCTGGCCGATGCGGATACCTTCGGGATTGTAGCCATAGGCGCCGAACGGCGAAGTGCCGCCGGTGCCGATCCACTTATTCCCGCCCTGATGCCGTTCCTTCTGCTCTTCCAGACGCTTTTTCAGCGTCTCCATGATCTCTTCCCAGGAACCAAGCTTCTCGATCTCCTTCATCTGCTCTTCGGTCAGATAGAGTTCGGCGACCTTGCGCAGCCAGTCCTCGGGGATCGGCACGGCCTCGGTGCCGTAGCTGGTTTCGATCCCCTTGAAGACCTTGGCGAAGACCTGGTCGAACCGGTCCAGCAGCCCCTCGTCGTGGACGAAGGTCGCGCGGGCGAGATAGTAGAATTCTTCCGGCGACCGCCCGATCACTTCGCGGTCGAGCGCCTCCAGCAGCACCAGATGCTCCTTGAGGGAAGCGGGAATGCCCGCATGCCTCAGCTCGTCCATGAAGTTGAAGAACACGACAGCATTCTATGACGCTTCCGTCCGGAAATAAAATCCCGTTCGTTTCGAGCGAAGTCGAGAAACCGGAAGCGTCGAGCCGGATGTTTCTCGACTACGCTCGAAACGAACGGAGCTTTACGGCGTGACTCTTTCGTACAGCGTCCAATTCTGGCCTGAGAGGCCGCGGCCATCGGCGCTGGCAATGCCGCGATAGCGGACGCCGCAGCGGATGATTTCGGCCGAGCTGCCCGGTTCGCCGTTGAACCAGTCGGCGAAGACGAAGCGTGCGGCGGGGCAGGAGGCCGCTATGTCGATCGGATAGGAGGCTTCGGCGGCCGCGACCTTGAGCAGCGCGAGGCCGGTCTCCCGGTCGATCTGTACTCGCGTCCCTTTTGGCGCCCGGGCCGCTAGGGCCTCGATCGCCATTCCCGGATCGCCGCGCCGGTTGCGGATCAGGTCGAAATTTGCGGCCATGCTCGCGCCGGAGAAAGCACCAAGGCCGATCGCGCCGATCACCGTCTTCCAGCCGCCGGCGCGCAGCATCGCCACCAAAGTCTCGCCCAGCAGCAGCAGCAGGGCGAGGCCCGCCAGCAGATAATAGCGTGGATGGCCGGCGTTCATCGTGTGCAATACGGCGACGGCGAGCGGGAAGGCGATCACCGCCAGCCAGTAGAATGCGAGACGCGGCGTCTTCAGCTGGCGCGACAGGATGACGAGAATCGCCGCGCCCGTCGGCAGCCAGAAACTGATCGCCGTGTACCCAACCGTATAGCCGAGCAGGTCGATCAGCCCGTGCAGGAACAGCAGCAGGGTGAAGGATTGTTTTGATCCGAAGCGGAACTCGGCCCCGCTCAGCATCACCGGCGCGAATACGATCGCCAGCGCGGCCAGCAGCGCGACCAAGGCCGGGCCGAGCAGCCTCGCCGTCGCGATCGCCGCGGCGCGGAAGCCTGTTCGCCGCCACAGCACGAGGAAGGGCCAGCCGACCAAGGCGCAGGCTGCGAACAGCATCGTCAGCTGGAACAGCGCGCCGACGAAGAAACAGAAAGCAAGCGTCAGCGGCCGGTTCGCGCCCTCATCGCCCGCCAGATAACGGTCGATATACCAGGCGCTGACCAGCAGCGTCAGCGTCATCGGCGCATAGCCGCGCGCTTCCGAACCCAGGGTCACCAGCACGGGTGATACAGCGAACAGCAAGGCAGTGACGACACCCACGCCCGTGCCGCGCCGCGCGCCGATCAGCCCGGCGACCAGGATTGCGAGGCTGCCGCTCACGATCGACAGCGCCCGCGCTACCAGCGGCGGCGCGCCCAAGCCTACGGTCTGCAGCCATAGCGAGTTCAAATGGTGATTATTGTCATGATTGATGCCGACGAAGATGCCGAGCGGCGTCCCGACGTCATTCGCCAGCACCGCCGACCAGGCCTCGTCCAGCCACAGCGATCCGCTCGACGCGGCGATGCGCAGGATCAGCCCGGCAAGCGCGATGGCAATGATCCATCGCAGCTCGCGCGAAGGCGGGAAGGCAGTCGGTGCGGCCATGTCCGCGCCGTTGCACGGCCAGCCTTAAAACGTCGCTAACGCGGTTAAGCGATCTTCAACTCATTCCCGCTAAGCCGCTCGACAATATGCCGAAAATGAGAGCAAAAGAATGATTGAGGGCGCTATTACGGCTGCCGATCCGGGCGCGATCGACGCAGTTGCGAAATCCTGCGGCGATCTTGCGGTCGGCTGCACCGCGGCGGCCACCCATGTCACCCGGGTCGCGGAGAGCCTGGGCCGACAGATGCAAGTGCTGGCCGATCTCGAGAAGGTCACCGGATCGCTGGAGGCGGACCAGCGCCGCGCCGCCGATTCGACCGACGAGGCGCGGCTGCTCGCCGAAAAGGCGCGCACAAAGCTGGACGAAGGCACGCGCATCATCGCCCATTCGATCGCCGATTTCACCGCGCTGACCGAAATGGTCGTGCGGCTTGGCGAGCAGGTGACCAATTTCGCCGCTGCGATGACGCAGGTGCAGCGCGTGACCGCCGGTATCGATTCGATCGCGCGCACCACGAACATGCTGGCGCTGAATGCCGCGATCGAAGCCGAGCGCGCCGGTGCCGCCGGCCGCACTTTCGCGGTGGTCGCTGCCGAAGTGAAGAAGCTGGCCCAGGATACGCGCGGCGCCACGGAGGAGATCAGCGCCACCGTCGCTTCGCTCGCGCACGAAGCCGAGATGTTCGTGGCGGAGATCGGCGCCGGCGTCGCCAAGAGTCGCGCTGCCCAGTCGAGCTTCGGCAAGGTCAACGACACGGTGGCCGAAGTCGGCCGCATCGTCGAGATGGTCGAGCAGCAATCGGACGGCATCGCCCGCTCGACCAGCCTGATCCACGACAATGCGATCCGCGTGAAGGACGAGCTTGCCGGCTTCGCGCGTGAGGCGCGCGCCAACGGCTCTCTGCTGATCGACGCGCAAGCCAAGATGGCCGAAATGGAGCTGTTGTCGAACACCATGTTCGATCAGCTGGTCCATAGCGGATTCGCTCATGACGATCAGCGCTATGTCGAGCTCGCGATCAATGCGCGCGACGAAATCTGCGGCATGATCGAAGGCGCGGTTGCGCGGGGCGAAGTGTCGATGGCGGACGTTTTCGACACCGACTACAAGCTCATTCCGGGCTCCGACCCGGAACGCTTCGACAATCGTTTCAACGATTGGGCCGATCGCTTCATTCAGCCGGTGATCGATCGCGTGACCGACAGCGACCCCAGCATCGAAGGCTCGGCATGTTCGGACGTGAACGGCTATCTGCCGACCCACCAGAGCGCACGATCCAAGACGCCGAAACCGAACGATCCGGACTGGAACGACCGCAACTGTCGCAATCGCCGCATCTTCGCCGACGAAGCGACGATGCGCGCTGTGCGGAGCGACGCGCCCTTTATGATGGCCGTTTACCAGCTCGAACGCGGCAGCGACGCGGTGATGGTCAAGAACGTGTTCGTGCCGCTGTGGATCAACGGCAAGCGCTGGGGCAATCTCGAAGTCGCCTATGTCGACCGGTGACTGAGCCGGCGGCGTAACGCGGGGATACGGATCAGCGCCGCGAGCATGAACAGCGGTGTCATCAACAGGCCCAGCGTCATCGTTTCCGCGCGGGCGATGCGGCCGGCATAGCTGGCGGTGAAAACGAACCAGAGCCACCACATGCCGGTAGTGTGCAGCCGCCGCCAATTGCGGCCGAGCGCGCGCATCGCGGCATCGCTGGAGGTGGCGGCCATCGCCCACATCAACAGATAGCCGGCACCGCCGACGATGAAGACGATCGGCGGTCGGGTTTCGTCCGTCGCCAGCAGCAGCCAGGTAAAACAGGCGCCGTGGATGGTGTGTGCCAGCGCGAATCCCAGGCCGATATAGCGGCGCTGGCGCAGCACCTCGCGCCAGATGCCGCCAAACATCTCGAACAACGGCCGCGCCGCGAAAGCGGCGAGGAACCAGAAGGCCGACCAGCGCGCGGTCAGGCGCGTCGCCAGGCCGAGCTGCTCGCGGAACCCGCCCGGCAACAGCGCGGCCGTGGCGCAGACCGCCAGTGCGCCGGCCCCGGCGACTGCGATCAGCCAGGGTTTGCGCGCACTTGCCATCGGGTCAGCCCGGCCGTCCCTGGCGCTTGGCCATGAAAGCGAGGCGTTCGAACAGCATTACGTCCTGCTCGTTCTTCAGCAAAGCGCCGTGCAGGGGCGGAATCGCCTTGGACGGGTCGCGATTCTGGAGGACGTCCAGCGGCATGTCTTCGTTGAGGAGGAGCTTCAGCCAGTCGAGCAGCTCGCTGGTCGACGGTTTCTTCTTCAAGCCGGGCACGTCGCGGACTTCATAGAAAATCTCCATCGCGCGCTGCACAAGGATCTTCTGGATGCCCGGGAAGTGGACGTCGATGATCGCCTGCATCGTGTCGCGATCGGGGAATTTGATATAGTGGAAGAAGCAGCGGCGCAGGAAGGCGTCGGGCAGTTCCTTCTCGTTGTTTGACGTGATGACGACGATCGGGCGCTCGACCGCGCGCACTGTTTCCTTCGTCTCGTAGACATGGAATTCCATGCGATCGAGCTCGTGCAGCAGGTCGTTGGGAAACTCGATATCGGCCTTGTCGATCTCGTCGATCAGCAGCACCGGCAGTTGCGGCGAGGTGAATGCCTCCCACAGCTTTCCCTTGCGGATATAATTGGAAATGTCGTGGACGCGCGGATCGCCGAGTTGTCCGTCGCGAAGGCGCGCGACCGCGTCATATTCGTAGAGGCCCTGATGCGCCTTGGTCGTGGACTTGATGTTCCATTCGATCAGCGGCGCGTCGACCGCCTTGGCGATTTCCTGCGCCAGCACGGTCTTGCCCGTGCCGGGTTCGCCTTTGACCAGCAGCGGACGCCGCAAGGTGACGGCCGCGTTGACCGCCACTTTCAGATCGTCGGTGGCGACATAATCCCGCGTGCCTTCGAAACGCATGCCCGGCCTTTCCGCTGTGGTGCGATGCCGGGATAGGTGACGTTTACGGTAAGGGCAAGATAACCCCATTCGTCATCCCGAACTTGTTTCGGGATACGCTGCGAGCAGCGTGACGGCCGTGAATGATTTATCGAGCCAGGAGCAAGCGGCGCTCTTATCCCGAAACAAGTTCGCAATGACGGCGTGCCTTAAACCCGCGTCCGTGCCAGCTGGCGGGCTTCGAGCAGATCCCAGAGGCCGCGGTGCTGAGCCAGCAGCTGCTGCGCGCCAAAGCTCATGGCGCGTTCGAAACTGGTGGTGTCGGCGACAATCATCGCGACGGTGCGGGTCTCTTCCTCGCCGGGCAGGGCACAGTCGCCCGGCGCGATCGAGACGCGGCGGGCGGCGGCTTCGAGCACCGCGCGCACGGCCGCCCAGTCCAGCGCCAGCGCGAAAGCCGCGCCGAGCGCGCAACCCGCCCGCTCCGAGCGGGCAAGCATTTCGAGCGCATGGCGCTGTTGCAGTACCGCCGTTTCGCATTCGGCCTGGCCCGGCGTGCTTGGCAATGGGCCGGTGGCGACTGCGAGGCGGGTCAGGAGGACACGTTCGGCGGCGAAAGCTTCGGCGGCGGCGGCGAGCCAGCCCTTGGCGGCGGGATGTGCGGTCGTCTGCTGGGCATGGTCGATCACGCCCGGAACACGCCCATGCAGCACGCACAGATAATGGGCGGCGTCCGCCAGATTGCGCATCGCTTCGCGGCCGGAGGTCAGATCCTCGGTCAGCGGATAGCGATGGCCGGCGGTGCCATCGTTGTTGACCAGCGAAACCAGCAACTCCGCGACTTGTTCGCTGCGTGCCGTTTCGATCGCCTGACTCATGCCATGTTCCTTACTCGCGCCGCGCCTCCCGCCAGAAGCGCGTCTAAATCCAAGGCAAAGGGCTTAGCCGAATGCCGTAAAGAGGTGGTTTATGCGGCGCGCGACAATCGCGGTTAACGCGGTGCGGCTTGACGTTTACGTAAGCGCTGCCATACCAGCCGGTCATGGCCACTTCGCATCACGCTGTCGTCGATACGCCGGATACGCGCAACCGGCACCAATATTCGATCACCGACCTGTCGGAGGAATTCGACGTCACGCCGCGGGCGCTGCGTTTCTATGAGGAGGAAGGGCTGATCCAGCCGGTCCGCCGCGGCACCACGCGCATTTATACCAAGCGCGATCGCGCCCGACTGGCCTGGATCCTGCGCGCCAAGCGCACCGGCTTCAGCCTGGCCGAAATCCGCGAGATGATCGATCTTTACGATCTGAACGATGGTCGCCACATGCAGCGCCGCGTGACGATCGAGAAATGCAATGCGCGCATCGAGCTGCTCAAGCGTCAGCGCGTCGACATCGACGCCCAGATCGACGAGCTGATCCGGTTCGTGAAGATGGTCGAGCAAGTCGAGGCCAAGGCGAGTCACTGATATACACTTGTCATTCCCGCGAAAGCGGGAACCCAGTTTTCCTGTTGGCGCGCTTCGCGCGGCTGGGTTCCCGCTTTCGCGGGAATGACGAAGAGAATGACGGGGGAGGGGACACTCAATGCCCAGCTATACGCCGCCGGTGCGCGATACGCGCTTCATCCTCGATCATGTGATCGGCCTCGATCGCTACGCGAACCTGCCCGGCTTCGAGAATGCGACGCCGGACACGCTGGACGCCGTGCTGAGCGAAGGCGGCCGTTTCGTCGCTGAAGTGCTGTTCCCGCTCAACCAGATCGGCGACAGCCAAGGCTGTACCCGCCACCCGGACGGGTCGGTGACAACGCCTGACGGTTTCAAGGACGCCTATAGGCAATTCGTCGAGGCTGGCTGGCCCACACTGTCCGGGCCGGAGCAATATGGCGGGCAGGGGCTGCCGCATGTCGTGATGACGGCGTTCGAGGAATATCTCGCCTCCGCCAACATGGCGTTCCAGATGTATCCCGGCCTCACCGCCGGCGCGACCGCGGCGATTCTCGCCAAGGGCTCGGACGAACAGAAAGCGCTCTACACGCCCAAAATGATCTCGGGCGAATGGGGCGGCACGATGAACCTGACCGAGCCGCAATGCGGCACCGATCTGGGCCTTATCAAGACCAAGGCCGAGCCGCAGGCGGACGGCAGCTACAGGATCACCGGCACCAAGATCTTCATCTCGGCCGGCGAGCATGACTTGACCGACAACATCATTCACCTCGTCCTCGCCAAGACGCCCGACGCGCCGGACAGTGTGAAAGGCATCAGCCTGTTCATTGTGCCTAAGTTCATGGTGCATGACGACGGCTCGCTGGGTGAGCGCAATGCTGTCTCCTGCGGCTCGATCGAGCACAAGATGGGCATTCACGGCAATTCGACCTGCGTGATGAACTATGACGGCGCGACCGGCTTCCTGATCGGCGAGGAGAATAAGGGCCTCGCCGCCATGTTCATCATGATGAACGCGGCGCGGCTGGGCGTCGGCCTGCAAGGGCTGGGCGTCGGCGAAGTCGCTTATCAGAACGCCGTCGCCTACGCGCACGACCGCCGTCAGGGCCGCGCGCTGACCGGCCCGGCCGAGCCGGAGCAGAAGGCGGACACGCTGTTCGTCCATCCGGACATCCGCCGCATGCTGATGGAAGGCAAGGCGCTGACGGAAGGGCTCAGGGCGCTGTGCCTCTGGGGCGCGCTGCTCGTCGACCTGTCTCACAAAGCGCCGAGCGAGGAGGAGCGGGAGAAAGCCGATGCGCTGGTCAGCCTCTTGACCCCCGTCATCAAGGGCTTCGGCACTGACATGGGCTACCGTATCGCGACCGATGCGCAGCAGGTCTATGGCGGCCATGGCTACATCGCCGAATGGGGCATGGAGCAATATGTCCGCGATGCCCGGATCGCGATGATCTATGAAGGCACCAATGGCGTGCAGGCGATGGATCTGGTCGGCCGCAAGCTGCCGTCCAAGGGTGGTGCTGCGATCCAGGCCTTTTTCGCGATGGTCTCCGAGGATATCGCCGCCGCCCAGGGTGGCGAGCAGGCGAAGCTCGCCGAAGCGCTGGGCACCTCGCTCGCGGAGTTGCAGGCCGCGACCATGTGGCTGATGCAGAACGGCTTCGCCAATCCCAACAATGCCGGCGCTGGCGCCGTGCCATACATGCATCTG
>JAFEEY010000026.1:0-18978 GCA_018240865.1 Pseudomonadota bacterium
GACCGGGAAGATGTTTTCAAATCGATACAAAGAATATCCCTAGATTTTCCTGAAATTCGCGTCATCGCATCGACGAGGCCTGAGATCGATATCCGGCCTTGGGAGCATTTTACTGCCTACAAGGTCTGCGGCCTTAGCCTTGATCAAGCCAAGCTGCTAATTAGCAAAATTGACTATCCTGAAAATCTCAAGAAAGAATTTAGTGATCTACTAAACACACAGTTTTATAAAAAACATGAAACTTTCCTGTCAGTTCCGCTGCTATGCACTTTAATGCTATTAACTTTCAACGAGTATCACGAAATACCTTCTAGAGTTACAGTTTTCTACGAGCAAGCATTTGAAACACTCTTTAGAAAACACGACACATCCAAAGAAGGTTTTTTCAAAAGGACTTTCTCGTCCAATTTATCCTCAGATCGATTTCGAACACTATTTTCTGCATTTTGTTATAGAACGCTAGCATTCAATCAAGTCTCGTTTTCAGATGATTCTTTAAGAAACCACCTCAGAAAATCTGCCGAGATATGCGAAATTGATGTCAATATAGATGATTACGCATCCGATTTGGTTTCTTCGATTTGTATGCTAATGAGAGATGGACTAAATCTTCATTTTATTCATAGATCATTTCAAGATTATTTTGCGGCACTGTACATTCTTAGATATCGCGGGCCGGACACATTTGAAGTTTACGATAGAGTAATCACTGATTTCTTTATTAGTAATATCGTTGAAATGGCCGCAGATATAGACCTGCAGACATTGGAACGCGAATGGGCGCTGCCAGCGCTCAAGAAAATTGACGGAAGCATAAAGAGACGGAGGAAAGCCGACCGGGCTAAATATCTTCTGAAAAATATGTTTTTTCAGTTAAAAGTTAGTGGATCTCCGCCGTGCTTAGTGGCTGGATGGTCTTGGACTACCGATCAAGTCTTTATGAAGTCTATGTCCAGCTTAACAAAGATGTACCCGGACTACGAAAAGCTGATTGGATTGGGGGCTTACCGCGCTCAAATTGAGCAGCCATCTAGTCTATGTGACTTGAAGAACGATGTCGAAATGCCGGTGGCCCTATTAAACCTTTGCGAAACAGGCGAATACCCAACGGATGAAGACTTTGTCGAAATCCAAGTCGATAAGATGCCGTTCGAGTGGTTAGATAGAACACCCTTCAGAGATAAAGTTGAGGGCGCGATTTGCTCGATCTCTCAACTGCATAACGAGTTGAAGGACAAGGTGAAAACTAGAGATCGCATCAGCATACTTGACTAAACCAACACCGGATCGATAACTTTATCGCGCTCAGCGCCAGCCCCCTGCCGCCCGCGTGCCAGCAGCGGCTTCAGGTACGCGCCCGTGAAACTCCGCGGTTCCGCCGCGACCGTTTCCGGCGTTCCCGCGACCAGCACTTCGCCGCCCTTCACGCCGCCTTCGGGGCCCAGGTCGATGATCCAGTCGGCGGTCTTGATGACGTCGAGATTGTGTTCGATCACGACGACGCTGTTGCCTTGTTCGACCAGGGCGTGGAGGACTTCCAGCAGCTTGCGGACATCCTCGAAATGGAGGCCGGTGGTCGGCTCGTCCAGGATGTAGAGGGTCTTGCCGGTGCTGCGGCGGGACAGTTCCTTGGCCAGCTTCACGCGCTGGGCCTCGCCGCCCGACAGCGTCGTCGCCTGCTGCCCGACCTTGATATAGCCCAGGCCCACTTCCACCAGCATCGCCATCTTGTCGCGGATGCCGGGCACGGCCTTGAAGAACGCGGCGGCGTCCTCGACCGTCATGTCCAGCACGTCGGCGATCGAGCGGCCCTTGAACTTCACCTCCAGCGTCTCGCGATTGTAGCGCGCGCCGTGGCAGACATCGCAGGTAACATAGACATCGGGCAGGAAGTGCATCTCGATCTTCAGCACGCCATCGCCCTGGCACGCCTCGCACCGGCCGCCCTTCACGTTGAAGCTGAACCGGCCGGGCTTGTAGCCGCGCGCCTGCGCCTCCGGCAGGCCGGCGAACCAGTCGCGGATCAGGGTGAAGGCGCCGGTATAGGTGGCGGGGTTTGAGCGCGGGGTGCGGCCGATCGGCGACTGATCGATGTCGATCACCTTGTCGCAATTCTCGAGGCCCGTGATCTTGTCGTGCGCGCCCGCGACCAGGCGCGCGCCGTTCAGCACGCGCGCGGCGCCGGCATAGAGGGTGTCGATCGTGAAGCTGGACTTGCCGGAGCCCGACACGCCGGTGATGCAGGTGAAGGTGCCGAGCGGGATCGAGGCGGTGACGCCGCGCAGATTGTTGGCGCGGGCGTTCACCACCGTCAGCTTCTTGCCATTGCCCTTGCGGCGCTTGGGCGGGACGGCGATCTCGCGGCGGCCGGAGAGATAATCGGCGGTGACGCTGTTCTCGTGGCTCAGCAGCTCGGCGAGATTGCCCTGGGCGACCACTTCGCCGCCATGGACGCCGGCGCCGGGGCCCATATCGACGATGTAATCGGCGGTGCGGATCGCATCCTCGTCATGCTCGACGACGATCACGGTATTGCCGAGATCGCGCAGGCGTTTCAGCGTGGCGAGCAGCATGTCGTTGTCGCGCTGGTGGAGGCCGATCGACGGCTCGTCGAGCACATAGAGTACGCCGGACAGGCCGGAGCCGATCTGCGAGGCGAGGCGGATGCGCTGGCTCTCGCCGCCCGACAGCGTGCCGCTGGTGCGATCGAGGTTCAGATAATCGAGGCCGACATTGTTGAGGAAGCCCAGGCGCTCGATGATTTCCTTCAGGATGCGCTCGGCGATGGCGCGCTGCTGGTCCGAGAGGTGGGGCGGCAGGCCGGTGAACCAGGCGAGCGCATCGACGACGGACATGCGCGTCGCGTGGCTGATATGCTCGCCGGCCACTTTCACGGCCAGCGCCTCGGGCTTCAGGCGGGCGCCGTGGCAGGTCTCGCAGGGCTGGGCGGACTGGTATTTGCCAAGCTCCTCGCGCATCCAGGCACTCTCGGTCTGCAGCAGGCGGCGGTTGAGATTGCCGATCACGCCTTCGAACGGCTTTTTCACTTCATAGGATTTGCGGCCGTCGATGAAGCGGAGCGTGACGGGGCGGCCTTCGGTGCCGTGCAGGATGACGCGCTGGACCGTCTCGGGCAGTTCGTTCCAGGGCGTCTCCAGCGAGAAATCGAACTCGCGCGCGAGGCTCGCCAGCACCTGCATGTAATAGGGGCTGGGCGGGTTGGACTTGGCCCAGGGAACCACCGCGCCTTTCTTGAGGCTGAGCTGTTCGTTGGGGACGACGAGATTCTCGTCGAAGATGAGCTTTTCGCCGAGCCCGTCACAGGCCGGGCAGGCGCCCTGCGGCGCGTTGAAGCTGAACAGCCGCGGCTCGATTTCCGGGATCGTGAAGCCGGAGACGGGACAGGCGAATTTCTGGCTGAAGACGATGCGGCCAGGCGGGGCATAGTCGAGCTTGAGGCCGGAGGGGTTGGAACTCTCTTCCTCCGTTCGGGCTGAGCCTGTCGAAGCCCTCCCTTTCTTTTCGTCTGCGTCCAAAGAAGAAGGGAGGCCTTCGACAGGCTCAGGCCGAACGGAGCTTAGGGCGCTCGATCCTCCACCCGCAGGATCGGCCGGGTCCACATAGGCCAAGCCGTCGGCCAGCTTCAGCGCCTGCTCGAAACTGTCGGCGAGACGGCTCTCGACCCCTTCGCGCACGACGATGCGATCGACCACGACTTCGATGTCGTGCTTGTATTTCTTGTCGAGCGCGGGCGCGTTCTCGATATCGTGAAACTGCCCGTCGATGCGCACGCGAGTGAAGCCGGCCTTCTGCCACTCGGCCAGCTCCTTGCGATACTCGCCCTTGCGGCCGCGCACGACGGGCGCGAGCAGGTACAGGCGCGTGCCTTCGGGCTGCGCCATCACCCGGTCGACCATCTGGCTGACCTGCTGCGCGGCGATCGGCTCGCCAGTGACGGGGCTGTAGGGAATGCCGACCCGCGCCCAGAGCAGCCGCATATAATCGTAGATCTCGGTGACGGTGGCGACGGTGGAGCGCGGGTTGCGGCTGGTTGTCTTCTGCTCGATCGAGATGGCGGGCGACAGGCCCTCGATATGATCGACGTCCGGCTTCTGCATCAGCTCCAGGAACTGGCGCGCATAGGCGGACAGGCTCTCGACATAGCGCCGCTGCCCCTCGGCATAGATGGTGTCGAAAGCGAGGCTGGACTTGCCCGAGCCCGACAGGCCGGTGATCACGATCAATTTGTCGCGCGGCAGGTCGAGATCGACGCCTTTCAGATTATGCTCGCGCGCGCCGCGCACTTGTATGTGGGTCAGCATACGGAACACCGAAGCTGAAGGATGTGAGTCAGCATAAAAGCCGTTCTACTTCTGTTCTAAAGGGGAATCCAGAGGCTGATGTAGGAAGTGTGTCGGTGAGTCGCCAGCCGTCCGAGGCCCTTGCTATCGAAGGCATTTCCCCGCCAACGTGCGCGCACGCTCAGCTCGGGGGAAACAGGTGAACGTCGCAACTTATCTCGATCAAGTCCGCGCGAAATATGAGAGCGGACAGGCAACCGAGCACAGCTACCGCCCGGCGCTGCAGGCGCTGTTCGAGAGCATCGACCCCGAGCTCAACGTCATCAACGAGCCGAAAAAGTCCGAAGCGGGCATGCCCGACTTTCTGTTCGAACGCGATCGGGTGCCGTTCGGCTGGGCCGAGGCGAAGGATATCGACAAGGATGTGATCCGCCTGAAGGGCTATTCGGTCGAGCAGCGCAAGCGATACGAAGCCGCCTATCCGAACCTGATCTACACCAACGGCGTCGATTTCGAGTTCATCCGCGAAGGGACCAGCGTTCACTTCGTCTCGATCGCGGACTTCCTGATGGGCCTGCAGCCCAGGCCGGACCGGTTCGAGGAACTTGAGCGGCAGCTGAGGCTGTTCGCGGAAGCAAAGCCAATCAGCATCCGGTCCGCCGCGAAACTCGCCGAGATGATGGCGGCCAAGGCGGCGATCATCAAGGACGAGATCGCGATCGCGCTGGCGGAGGACCGCGAATTCCGGTCGAGCCTGGGCGGCCAGTATCTGAGCTTCAAGGCCAATCTGCTGCCGAACCTGACGCCGGACGAATTCGCCGACATCTATGCCGAGACGATCACCTACGGCATGTTCGCCGCTCGCTTTCACGACACCGATCTCAACACCTTCAGCCGGCAGGAAGCGATGGAAGACCTGCCGGCCTCCAATCCCTTCCTGAAAGGGCTGTTCCAGTACATTGCCGGCCCCGGTCTGCCAAAGCGGCTGGAATATATCGTGGACGATCTGGTGCAGCTGATGCGCGCCAGCGATCCGCATTCGCTGTTCCGCGATTTCGGCAAGTTCACCGCGCGCAACGATCCCTTCGTCCATTTCTATGAAAGCTTCCTCGCCGCCTATAATCCTGCCAAGCGCAAAGGCCGGGGCGTCTGGTACACGCCGGAACCGGCGGTGGATTTCATCGTCCGCGCGGTCGATGACGTGCTGAAAACCGAGTTCGGCATCGCCGACGGCCTCGCCGATACCAGCAAGGTCACGGTCGATTGGGATACGGGCCAGTCCGACTCGAGGACCGGCAAGCCGGCGACGGTGAAGAAAGAAGTCCATAAGGTCCAGATTCTCGATCCCGCGACAGGCACGGGCACGTTTCTGGCGAAGGCGGTGCAACTGATTTCCGACCGGGTGAAAGCGCGCGCGCCGGGCAAATGGTCCGGCTATGTAGAGCAGGACTTGCTGCCCCGCCTGCACGGCTTCGAGCTGCTGATGGCGAGCTATGCCATGTGCCACATGAAGCTGGACATGCAACTGACCGAAAGCGGCTACACGCCGAGCGCGAAGCCGCCACGCCTTTCCGTCTGGCTGACCAACGCGCTGGAACCGGCCGAGCGGGTGGTGCAGGAACTGTTCTTCCAGCCGCTCGCCGAGGAAGCGCGCGGCGCGAGCGACGTGAAACGCCAAACGCCGATCATGTGCGTGATCGGCAACCCACCCTATTCCGGGGAAAGCGCCAACAAGGGCAGGCACATCATGGATTTGATGGAAGCCTATAAGCGTGAGCCCGGCGGCAACGAGCGGCTGAAAGAGCGCAATACCAAATGGATCAACGATGATTATGTGAAGTTCATCCGCATGGCCGAAGACCTGATCGCGAAAAACCCGTCAGGAGGGGTGCTGGGGTTCATCACCAATCACGGGTATCTGGACAACCCGACCTTTCGCGGCATGCGCTGGCATTTGCTGAATACCTTCGACAAGATCTGGGTGCTCGATCTGCACGGAAATACGAAGAAAAAAGAAGTTGCTCCGGACGGTTCATCAGACAAAAATGTCTTTGATATTCAACAAGGTGTAGCTATAGTCATAGCTGTTAGGNNTCGGCAGTGGCTCGGCAGGCCGAAATTCGCCACGGCGATCTCTGGGGCAGCCGCGCCGCGAAGAACGAAGCGCTGTGGACGGGCACGCGCGACAGCCTTGCAACTACATCACTGCCTCACAAAGGGCCAACCTATGCCTTGGTGTCTCGCGAAACCAAGCATGAAAGGAGCTATTCTGCGGGGTTTTTAACCTCGGAAATTTTCCCGTTTATGACGATGGGAATGATCACAAAAAGAGACGACTTTACGATCAGGTTTACATCCAAAGAGATCTGGGACGATATTGAACGTTTTTCAAGAACCCCTCTCGGCCAGATACATTCTGTTTTTAACTTGCCGCCGGACAGTGATTGGACTGTTGCAAACGCTCAGTCAGACGTTTTGGAGACCGGGCCTGATCGCAGCCTCATAAAGCAGGTTTTGCGCGCTCCTTTTGACAAAAGATTTACTTACTATACTGGAAAGACCAGAGGGTTTCACGCTCGCCCTGTCTTCCAAACAATGCGCCATATGAATGGAGTGAACTTCGGTCTCTCTGTAATTAGAAAAATGGACGTTTCTCAACCTTGGCAGCATTCATTCTGTTCAGATGGCCTGATGATCCATCACGCTGTCTCGATGAAAGAGGGAAATTATCTGTCGCCACTTTACCTCTATCCAGAGGACAATACTCTCGACCAGGCCGTTCGCCTCAACGTTGATCCCAAGCTCTACGCTGCAATCTGCGCTGCTGGCGGGATCGATCCCGCTGACACCGATATCGCAAGGAAAAGCGAGAAGGCCGGCGAACTATCATCCGTCATTGCGAGCGAAGCGAAGCAATCCAGTTCCGCCGTTCCCGGATCGCCAAGAGCCTTCGGCCCTCGCAACGACGATGCCGCGTTCAGGCGCGCCACCGGCGATGCTCGGCCGAGCGAGGTCAAGGTCTTCGATTACATCTACGGTGTGCTTCACGCGCCAGCCTATCGCGAGACGTTCGCCGAATTCCTGAAGATCGACTTTCCGCGCATTCCCTATCCGGCCAGCCCCGAAGTCTTCCGCCACGTCAGCGAAAAAGGCGAGCGCCTCCGCCGCCTCCACTTGATGGAACCTGCCGCGATCGGCGAGACACCCTATCCCTATCAGGGCGACGGCGACGACGTGGTGGCAAGCGGCTATCCGAAACTGGAGAGCGACGGCGTTCACATCAACAAAAGCCAGTATTTCGCAAACGTCCCAGCGCTGGCCTGGACTTTCCATATCGGCGGTTATCAACCCGCGCAGAAATGGCTGAAGGACCGTCGCGGCCGCACGCTCAGCTGGGATGATATCGGCCATTACCAGACGATCATAAAAATCCTGGTCGAAACCGATTGCATCATGAAAGAGATCGACCTGCCCTTGTTCATGGAGGCAGGCTAGCGCGGCTATCGGCTGCGCAAGGCCGCGTGACGCGCTAGGCTCTTCCGCGAAGGAGATTCGGCGATGGCGTTGGAAGGCGGGTGCGCGTGCGGGGAAGTGCGGTATCGGCTGATGTCCGCGCCGATGTTCGTCAATTGCTGCCATTGTACGAGCTGCCAAACCGAGACCGGCAGCGCGTTCGTGGTCAACGCGATGATCGAGGCGGACCAGGTCGCGCTGCTGAACGGCGCGCCGGAGCCCGTCGTCACGCCGTCCGAAAGCGGCAAGGGTCAAACCGTCTGGCGCTGCCCGAGCTGCCGGGTCGCGCTGTGGAGCAATTATGCCGGCGCCGGGCCGGGCGTGAATTTCGTGCGCGTCGGCACGCTGGATGACAGTGCCGCCTGCCCGCCCGACGCGCATATCTTTACCCGCTCGAAGCTGCCCTGGGTCGTGCTGCCGGAAGGGACGCCCGCATTCGAGATCTTCTACGATCCGGCGACGCAGTGGAGCGAGACGACCAAAGCGCGTATGGAGGCAGCACGAGGGAGACCCGCATGATCCGATCCGCTCCGCTTCTCGCTTTGGCCGCCTTGCTGTCGGCAAGCGTCGCGGAGGCTCAGAGCGGACGGCCCGGAACACTCCTCAACGCGGAAGCGGTCACGGACGGGTCAGCCGGGGCGCGGACATGGCGCATCCGCTATGTCTCCAGCGATGATCGCGGACAGCCGATCGAAGTGACGGGCATGGTTATGGCCCCGCACGCCGGTCCGGCCGGACCGCGGCCTGTGCTCGCCTGGACGCATGGCACCTGGGGCGTGGCGGAAAGCTGCGCACCGTCGCTCAGCGCCAATTTCTACAAGGCGACGCCCGCCATCGCGGCTGTGCAGCGCGGCTATGTTGTCGTCGCGCCTGACTATCAGGGGCTTGGCAGTCCCGGACCGCATCCGTTTCTGGTCGGCCCGCCGGCGGCCCGCAACACGCTGGACGCGGTGCGGGCCGCGCAACAGATCGCCGGGGCGGGTGCCGGCGGGAAATTCGCCGTCTGGGGCGAATCGCAAGGCGCGCATGCGGCCCTGTGGACGGGCCAGGAAGCGCGGCGTTATGCGCCCGAGCTGCGGCTGACCGGCGTCGCCGCCACCGTGCCGCCCACCGACCTGATCCGCACCATGCGCGAGACCAAGGATCAGAATGTCCGCGCCTTCTTCCTCGCCTATATCATCGACAGCTGGTCGAACTATTATGGCATCCCGACCGAAAGGCTGATCCGCCCCGCCACCGCACGGACGGTCCGTGCCCTTGCGCAGAAATGCATCGTGCTCGATTCGCGGCCGAAGCTGGCGACGCTGCTTGGCATCGTTGCGCTGCGGCAGGCGCTGAAGCCGGTCGACCTCGGCACGTTGCAGCCCTGGGCCCGCCATGCCCAGGCGAACAGCGTCCCGGCGCGCTCGCCCGGCGCGCCGGTGTTCATCGCGACATCGGACGGCGATACGCTGGTGAACGCGAATGTCGTCGCCGACTATGCACGGCGCCTGTGCAAAGCCGGTGGACGGCTGCGCTTCATCCGGCTCGCCAAGGCCGATCATCCCGGCACCACCAGGGAGACGGCGGCGCAGACGCTCGACTGGATCGATGCCCGCTTCGCCGGCCGCGCGGCGCCGAGCGACTGCGGGAAATTCTGATGTTCGTCGCCGTCTATTGGTGGCGGGTGCATCCGGGCAAGGAAGCGCAATTCCGCGCGGCGTGGCGGCGCGGGACCGAGCTGATCACCGCGAAATATGGCAGTCTCGGCTCGCGGCTGCACCGCGACCAGGACGGGCGCTTCATCGGCGTCGCCGAATGGCCCGACGAAGCGACCTGGCGGCGCGCGTTCGAGGCGAAGATGGTCTATGACGATCCGGAAACCCGCGCCGCCTTTGTCGACGCGATCGCCGAGGCGCCGCACGAGCCGTTGCTGCTGATGGAAGTCACCGACGATCTCTACATCGACCGTTAACAGAACGCCCGCGCCGCCGGCACGGGCGCCCTGCCCCCTGTAAACTCTTCAGGCAAACGCCTGGGTCGCGCGGCGCCGGACAGCCGCGCCGGCAAGGCCGAAGCCGCCGATCATCAGCGCCCAGGTCGCCGGCTCGGGCACGCCGGGAGCTGCTGTGTCGGTCAGGCGGAAGCCGGAGCTGTAGCCGCCGAAATAACCGCCGCCGTCTGCGGCGACATAGTAATTGCCAGTCTTCTCAAAGAGCGGGAGGACAAGATTGTTGGGGCTGAAATAACTGAACTCGTAATGGCCCGCGGCAAGCTGCAGATCCGGCAGCACGACGCTGACCCGATTCAGCCAGGACAGCACGGCCGTTTCGCTGCGGGCCGCCGCGTCGAAGCTATATTGGGCGATCAGGCTGTGGCCGCCATTCTGCTCGACCGCATAAAAGCTGATCTCGATCGGGCCGCCATCATAGCCGAACCCGTAATTGACCAGGAAATCGGCGCCCGACATCGTTGCCCCCTGACTCAGCGTGAAATCGCTGAAGCCGCGATAGGCACCGTTATGGCCGCTATAGACACCGCCATTGTTGGCGGTCGCCGGCACATTGTCGAGATCGATTGATTGATAGACGACCGCGGCGTGGGCGGACGCGGATGCGGCCAGCGCGGCCAAGGCGACAATCATTTTCTTCATTGCTTTACCCCATTTTAAAGCAACCGTTACGGTGCCGCCTTCCTCTAGGGGCAGCGCGGCGATACGGATTGGAGAAACTTGCCAAGCTATTGCAATTAAAGGCGCTGTTTCATTTCTGGACGTTAACCAGACCACTTGACCGTGGCGCGCGTGCGTAACTTAAATCCGCCGCAGTTGCGCTCTAGCGCGGGCAGCGATGCGTATCGCCCACCGCCACTGCCTCATGCCGCTGCTGGCGCTGCTCGGTGCCTGCTCGCCGCTGTCGCTGTTCAACGGGCTGGTGCCGAAGGATTCCGGCACCGAGCTTGCGGCGCGGGGCGTGTCCTATGGCGGCGATGCGCGGCAGCGGCTGGATGTGTATGTTCCGGCAGGCGCGGCCAAAACGCCCCGGCCGGTGATTGTCTTCTTCTATGGCGGATCGTGGAATTCGGGCGACCGCGCGGGATACGCCTTTGTCGGCCGGGCGCTGGCCGCGAAGGGCTTTGTGACGGTCATTCCCGATTACCGGCTGGTGCCCGCGGTCGTGTATCCCGGCTTTGTCGAGGACGGGGCGAGCGCTGTGCGATGGGCGCGCGCTCATGCCAAGGACTATGGCGGCGACGGCGGCCGGATCGTGCTCGCCGGTCATTCGGCGGGCGCATACATCGCCGCGATGCTGGCGGTGGACGGGCGCTGGCTGGGCGCCGACCGCAAGGCGGTGCGCGGGCTGGCGGGGCTGGCCGGGCCCTATGATTTCGCGCCGTTCGACAAGGACGCCAGCCGCGCGGCCTTCGGCCAATGGCCGCATCCGGCGGAGACGCAACCGGTCACACATGCCGATGCCGGCGCTCCGCCCGCCTTGCTGCTGACCGGGGCTGAGGACACGACCGTCAAGCCGCGCAACAGCAAGGCCCTGGCCGCGAAACTGCGTGCGGCCGGCGTGGCGGCGGAACTGAAGGCCTATCCCGGCATCGGCCATGTCGGCATCCTCACCGCGATCGCAAGGCCGTTTCGCGGCAAGGCGCCGGTACTCGCGGACGTGGTGGCGTTCGCTGAGCAGGTGACGCGCTAGCTGCCGTCATCCCGAACTTGTTTCGGGATAAGAGGCGGGCAGGCGTGACTTTCGAAGATATTCCGCGGCTATCAACTCGCGTCGCTCTTATCCCGAAACGAGTTCGGGATGACGGATTGCTAAGCGTCTACCTCTTCCTTCAGCCGCGTGAGCATGCGCGCCGCGGCTTCCGCGTGGGGGCCGATCCAGCGTTCGTGGATTTGCTGGATGGGAACAGCATTCAGATGATTCCAGCGTTCGCGGCCCCGGCGCACCGGGATGACCAGATCGGCATCCTCCAGCACTTTCAGATGCTGCATCACCGTGCACCGGTCGAGCTCAGGGAAGTGCGCGCAGAGCGTACCGGTGGTCAGCGGCTGATCGCGCAGATCGTCGAGAATCTGGCGGCGGACGGACGAGGCCAGCGCCTTGAAGACCCGGTCATGCGCGTCGCCGATTGACATGTTATATTTTTATAACATAAAATACGCCAACGCAAGGAGACAGTAAGTCATGGACCTGAAATTCCGCGTGTTCGCCCATGTGTCGAAGCCGGTGGAAACGGTGTTCGAGGCGGTCGCCGATCCGGATCAGCTATCGCACTATTTCACGACCGGCGGCGCCAAGGGGCGGCTGGAGACGGGCGCCACGGTGACCTGGGATTTCCACGATTTCCCGGGCGCCTTTCCGGTCGATGTGATCGAGGTCGTGCCTAACCAGCGGATCGTGCTGGAATGGCAGGCGAACGACAAGGCGGACAGGCCGTACAAGACCCGCGTGGTGATGAGCTTTGAGGCAGTCGAGAGCGACCGCACCCTGGTCGCCATCGAGGAAAGCGGCTGGCACGAGACGGAGAGCGGCACCGAAGCGGCGTTCGGCAATTGCATGGGCTGGTCACAGATGCTGTGCGCGCTCAAGATGTGGGTGGAGCACGGCATCAACTTGCGCGAGGAGATGTATAAATAGGCCATGTTCCCCGGCGAAGGCCGGGGTCCATTGCTCCGCCACCCGAATGGGCCCCGGCCTTCGCCGGGGAACGGCTCAGAGGAACAACCGCTCCGGCCTGATCTGTTCCGGCGTCACGCCCGCCGCCGCCAGGTGCTGGGGCCAGCCGCCGCCGGTCGCCAGCGCTTCGGCGATTTCGGCCATCGCGGGCGCGGTTTGCAGGCCGTATCCGCCCTGCCCCGCCAGCCAGAAAAAGCCGTCCGCATCGGGCGCGAAGCCGGCGACGGGCACGCGGTCCGCGCTGAACGTGCGCAGGCCCGCCCATTTGTGGGTGATGCGCCTGACTTCCAGCGTCGTGAACTCGGTCACGCGGTGGGCGGCCACGGCCATATTGTATTCGTCAGGCTGGGCGTCGCACGGATCGTCGGGATTCTCGTCGACCGGCGAAGCGAGCAGGCGCCCGCTGTCCGGCAGCATATACATATAGTCCGCCGCCGTCTTGACGAACGGCCAGCCGCGCACGTCCATTTCGGCCGGGGGATCGAAAACGATGATCGTGCGGCGAAGCGGCGTCAGGCCCAGCGGCTGCACGCCGGCCATGTCCGCCACGCGGTCGGCCCAGGCGCCGGCGGCGTTGACGAGGATCGGCGCCTCGTAAATCTCGCCGCTTTCGGTCGCCACGCGCCAGCGCGGGCCGATCGACGCCACGCGCGCGCCGGTCATGACCTCGCCGCCGCCGGCCTTGATCGCGCGGGCGAAGCCCTGGAGCAGCGCGTGCGGTTCCAGTCGTAGCCCGGCGCGATCGACGAACGCCGCGACCACCGCATCGGGCGCCCAGCACAACGCCGGGCAGTAATGGGCGGCGGCCGCTTCATCGAGGCGTTCGACCGCATCGCTGAGGCCGCGGGTGATGCACTCCAGCTCGTCCAGCGCCGGCACCATTGCTTCATTGGCGATGAACAGCGCGGGCACGGTCTTGCAGAGTTCGTCGAAGCCCGGCGGCGGATCGAGGAAGAAAGCGCGGCTTGCCGCCGTCAGCGCGCGCACGGTGGCGCCGCCGATCCCGAAATGCGAGAAAGTCACGCTGCGGCCCGAACTGTGATAGCCGGGCGCGTCTTCCGCTTCCAGCACCACCACCCGGCCGTGCCGGGCCAACCGCGCGCCGGCGGAAAGGCCGGCGATGCCGCCGCCGATGATCAGGAAATCCGCTATCTTGGTCATCAACCACCGTTCGGCCTGAGCTTGTCGAAGGCCTCCCTTTCTTCTTTATTGGGTCGCGTAAAAGAAAAGGGAGGGCTTCGACAAGCTCAGCCCGAACGGAGAGAGGATCAGTCATGTTTCGCCCAGCCTTCGCCGCGATCGCCGCCGCCCTGCTCACCAGCGCCGCGCCGCCGCCGGCGTTCGATGTCGTGATCCGGGGCGGGACGATCTATGACGGGTCGGGCGGCACGCCTTTCGTGGGCGATGTCGCGATCAAGGGCGACAAGGTCGTGAGCGTCGGCAAGGTCGCCGGGAAAGGCGTGCGCGAAGTCAACGCGAAAGGCCTCGCCGTCGCGCCGGGCTTCGTCAACATGCTGAGCTGGGCGACGGAATCGCTGATCGCCGACGGCCGCAGCGAGAGCGACATCCGCCAGGGCGTGACGCTGGAAGTGTTCGGCGAGGGCACGTCGATGGGCCCGCTCAGCCCCGAGATGAAGGCGCGGGCGCTCAAGCGTCAGGGCGACATCAAATATCCGATCCAGTGGACGACGCTGGGCGACTATCTGAGCTTCCTGCAAAAGCGCGGCATCTCCACCAACGTCGCAAGCTTTGTCGGTGCGACGACGGTGCGCGTGCATGAGCTGGGCGAAGGCGATGTCGACCCGACGCCCGCGCAGCTCACGCGGATGCGCGCGCTGGTGCGGCAGGGCATGAACGAAGGCGCGCTGGGCGTGGGATCATCGTTGATCTACGCCCCCGCCAATTTCGCCGAGACGCCCGAGCTGATCGCGCTGACCAGCGAGGCGGCGAAGTGCGGCGGCATGTATATCAGTCATATGCGCGACGAAGGGCCGAAGCTGCTGGAGGCGATCGACGAGCTGATCGAGATTTCCAGAAAATCCGGCGCTCCGGCGGAAATCTATCACTTCAAGCAATCCGGCCGAGAGAATTGGGGCAAGATCGACGCCGCGATTGCCCGGGTGGAGGCGGCGCGCAAACAGGGCCAGCGCATCACCGCTGACATGTACACCTATGCCGCGAGCTCGACCGGGTTCGACGCGGCGTTCCCGCTATGGATCCAGGATGGCGGCATCGAAGCCTGGGTGCGGCGGATGAAGAATCCGGCGACGCTGGCCAAGGCGCTCGCCGAGATGCGCGGCCCCAAGGGCACTGAGAACACCAAGCTGGTCGTCGAAGAGCCGGACAAGGTGCTGCTGCTCGCCTTCAAGACCGAGGCGCTGAAGCCGCTGACAGGCAAGACATTGGCCGAAGTCGCCAAGGCGCGCGGCAAATCGCCCGAGGAGACGGCGGCGGAGCTGATCGTCGAGGATGGCAGCCGCATCCAGGTTGCCTATTTCGGGATGAACGAGGCCAATGTCGCGCGCGCAACGGCGCTCCCCTGGATGAGCTTCGGATCGGATGCAGGTAGCCAGGCGCCGGAAGGCGTGTTCCTGAAATCGAGCACTCATCCCCGCGCCTATGGCAATTTCGCGCGGCTGCTCGGCCGCTATGTGCGCGACGAGAAGACGGCGACCCTGCAGGACGCGGTGCGTCGGCTGAGCAACCTTCCCGCCACCAATCTCGGTATCAAGGATCGCGGTGCGTTGAAGCCCGGCTATTTCGCCGACCTCGCCATTTTCGATCCAAAGACGATCAGGGACAATGCCACCTTCGACCACCCGCAAACCTACGCGACCGGCATGCGCCATGTGTTCGTGAACGGCGTGCAGGTGTTGAAAGACGGCGAACACACCGGCGCCACACCGGGCCGCGCCGTGTGGGGGCCGGGCAAGGGGCGGTGCAAGGGGTAGGGCAACTCTCTCTTCGTCATTCCCGCGAAAGCGGGAACCCAGCGCCTCTTTTTCGTGCCTCTGTGTTCTTTGTGAGTTCAAATTTATCTCACACGAAGAACACAAAGGCACGAAGAGGAAGAAGAAGCTGGATCCCGGCCTTCGCCGGGATGACGAATGTGTTGAACTGTCGAGGCTTAGCCTAGCACCACCCCAAACACCTCATGAAACCCCGCCTCGCCCTTCGGCGTGACGTCGAGCGCGCGCGTGCCTGCGCGGCGGCGAAGCCAGTCGCGGGCGAGGGCGGTAGCACAGATCGCGGCGCCGACCTGGCCGGCGAGGTGGTGGCGGCGTTCGCTCCAGTCGAGGCAGGTTCGGCAGGCCGGGCGGCGGGCGTGGGGCGGGCCGATGCCGAGGCGATCGAGCAGCGCGCGGCCGCTGGCAGTCAGCGCAACGCCGTCCTCAGCGAGGCGAACATGGCCTTGGCCCAGCAGCGCCGCGTAGAGCGCGACCCCGAGATTGCCCGCGATGTGATCGTAGCAGATGCGGGCGCGGCGCAGCGCCGGATCGGCGGGGCCGGTTGCCAGTGGTACGCGGGCGGCGGTGACGGTCATCAATCCTTCGAGGATGCCGCCGATCTCGGCCGAGGCGAGGCGGAAATAGCGGTGGCGGCCCTGCTTCTCAGCCGCCAGCATCCCGGCCGCCAGCAATTGCGCCAGATGGCCGCTCGCGGTCTGCGGCGTGACGCCCGCGGCGCCCGCCAGTTCGCCGGCGGTGAAGGCGCGGCCATCCATCATCGCATACAGCATCGCTGTCCGCGCGGGATCGCCGATCAGCGCGGCGGTTTCGGCGAGGCGAGCGATCGTGACCATCGGCGCGGCATAGCATGCCCGCGCGACCGACGCTTCGGTGACGGCCGAAACATCGGAGCGGCCCTTCGTGGCACCTCGCCTCCCGCAAAGGAGACACTGATGATCACCTGCTTCATCCGTTATGAGCTCGAACCGTTCGCGGCCGAGCCGTTCGAACATTATGCCCGCGCATGGAACCAGGCGATCCCGGCGTGCGGCGCCGATCTGATCGGCTATTTCGCGCCGTATGAAGGATCGGCAACGACCGCCTACGGCCTCTACAATATCGACAGCCTCGCCGCCTATGAAACCTATCGCGCGAAGCTGCGCGAGCATCCGCTGGGGCGCGAGAATTTCGAATTCGCGCACCGCGAGCGCTTCATCCGGCGCGAAGACCGCATTTTCCTGAGGCGCGTGCTGTGATCGCGGTCATCTTCGAGGGCTGGCCGGCGGAAGGTGAAGGCCAGCGCTATCTCGACATCGCCGCCTCGCTTCGCCCGATCCTGGATGGGGTGCCCGGTTTCCTCTCGATCGAGCGGTTCCAAAGCCTCGCCGATCCGGGCAAATTGCTGTCGCTTTCCTTCTGGGAAGATGAAGCGGCGGTTTCGGCGTGGCGCAACACGCAGGCGCACCGCGCGGCGCAGGCCAAAGGCCGGTCCGGCGTGTTTCGCGATTACCGGTTGCGTATCGCCGCTGTCATCCGGGACTATGGTATTGAAAACCGGTCAGAAGCCCCGGCGGACAGCATTGCCGCGCACGGCTGCGGCCCTGCCCGGGCCGGAACCGGCCCTTGCTCCGCACGTTCTCCGCGCCGGAAATCATAACGACAGGAGTCGCAAAATGCGGAAGATGCACAACCTCGTGCGCGGCGCGGCCTTTACCGGCCTTCTGCTCACGCTGGCGAGCCCGGCGCTGGCCGACGAAAAGGACCGTGCACAGCGCGCGATCACGGAAGCGAACACCAAGATCCAGTCCGTGATGCAACTCGCGCCCAACGCCGATGCCAGCCCGCTGACCGTGGAAGCCCAATCCTCGCTGCGGGAAGCGCGCGAGCAACTGGGCCGTGGGCATGAACGCCAGGCAATCAATGCCGCGATGAAGGCGTCGGACCTTGCCGACCGCGCAATCGCGGAAGGCAAACAGGCTCAGGCCAGTGTGGCCGCCGCCGATGCAGCCGCGAACGCCGCCACGCAGGGCGCCGCACTGGATGCCGCCGCTGTCGCTCAGCAACAGGCGGCCGATGCCAATGCGCGCGCCGCCTCGGCCGAGCAGGCCGCGAATGCTGCCGCGTCCGACGCCGCCGCGGCGCGGGCCCAGGCCGCTGCGGCAGCCGCCGCGCCACCGCCGGCGACGACCATCACGACCCAGACGGAAACCAGCGGCGCGACCGTGACGAGCGGTTCGGGCACCGTCGTCAAAAAGGCGCCGGTCCGCAAGAAAGTCACGACCACGCGCGTGACGCCGAAGACCAAGACCACCACGACAGTCAAAACCGAGCCGCGTTAAGGCCGGCCCGTCAGACCTTCACGGCCCTCCCTTTCATCGGGGAGGGCTTTTTCCATTTCCCGTCATGCCAGCGCAGGCTGGCATTTTTTTCGAGGCCGAGGCGAGATGCCAGCCTTCGCTGGCATGACGCGCGGCTTGCCAATCCCGCACAAACCCCCGAAGTTGCGCCCGCATAAGGGAGCGCACATGGCGACGCAGATCAAACAGGAAGCCGCACATCGCGACGCGGGGCTGGTGCGAGAGATCGGCGTCTGGGCGTTCGCCGCCACGATCATCAATGTCGTGGTAGGCGGCGGCATTTTCGCGGCGCCCGCCGCGCTGGCCGGATCGGTCGGCGCCTGGGCGCCCTTGGCACTCCTCGCCTGCGGGATCGCGATGGGCGCGATCGTGCTGTGCTGCGCTGAAGCCGGCAGCCGAGTGCCTTCGAGCGGCGGCACCTACGCCTATGTAGAGGCCGCATTCGGCCCGGCCTGGGGCTTCATCGCCGGCATGATGCTGTGGCTGAGCTGCGTGCTGGCGGCGGGCGGTATCGCCGCCGCTTTCGCCGATGCGATCGTCGCGCTGTTCCCGATGGGCTCTCCGGCCGTGCAGCGGGTGGCGCTGATCGTCGGCGTGATGGCGCTTGTCACCTGGATCAATCTGCGCGGCGCGAAGCAAGGCGCGCGCTTCGCCGGCATCGCGACCGTGGTGAAGCTGGTGCCGCTGCTATTGTTCGTCGGGGTCGGTGCCTTCTTCGTGAACCCGGACTATCTGCGGCCCACCGGCAGCGTCGATATCGGATCGTTCGGCGCCGCCGTGATCCTTTCGATCTTCGCCTTTTCCGGCATGGAAACGATGCTGAGCGCGAGCGGTGAAGTCTCCAACCCGACCAAAAACGTGCCGCGCGCGCTGATGCTGGCAATGGGCGGCGTGCTGATCCTTTATGTCGCAATCCAGCTGGTCGCCCAGGGATTGCTCGGCCCCGCGCTCGGCAGCGCGAAGGAGCCGCTGGCCCAGGCCATGAGCGGCGTGCATCCTGGCCTTGCTCTGCTGATCGCCGCCGGCGCCGCCTTCTCGCGCGGCGCCTGGCTGGGCAGCGATGTGCTAGGGGCGCCGCGGATTCTCTTCGCTTTCGCCCGCGACGGCTTCCTGCCCGAGCCGCTCGGCCGGGTGAACGCCCGGACGCAAGTGCCGACCATCGCAATCCTGACCCACGCGGTCATCGGCACGG
>JAFEEY010000026.1:19013-22784 GCA_018240865.1 Pseudomonadota bacterium
ACCGCGCCGATCTATTTCGGCGCCTGCCTCGCCGCGGTGAAGCTCAGGCGTGAGGATGTGCGGCTGATGGGCGAGCCGTTCCAGGTGCCTGGCCTCGCCATTTTCGCGTCGGTCGGCGTGTTCAGCATGGTTGCGCTGGTATGCCTTGCCCAATGGGACGAGATCATCGGCCTGTTTGCCGCGATCGCGCTGAGCGCCCTGCTCTATTTCGTCCGCCGGACTACGCAAAAATAGGGACTGTCCCTATTTTTTTTTGGGCGTGCGCGGTCGACATTCGTCGAGCCGGATAAGCGTTTCGTCAGCGCATCGCGCCCTTCGCCGATCATCTTCCCTCGCCCGTCGAAGCGCGCAAGCGCTGGTGCGACCACAGGCGTAATCCAACCAGTGCGCGGCGGGACGGATAGCTCCCCGGCCCCATCCGGACCGCCGCCAAATGGCTCCGCCCCCTTCGGAGCCGCCCCGAAGCGTTAGGAAGGACACGCCATGTTTATTTCCAAGGCCCTGCTGGCCTCCACCATCGCCGGCCTCGCGACCTTCGCGATGACCCCGGTTCATGCCGAAACCACCAGTCCGCGTTCGATGCTGGTGTCCTATGCCGATCTCGATCTGAAGTCCGACAGCGGCCAGGCCCGCCTGAAGAAGCGGATCGCGTTCGCCGCCGAAACTGTGTGCGGCCCGGCCGACACGTTCAACTATCAGTCGCGCATGGCGACCGCCGCCTGCGAAGCCGACGCTGTCGCCAGCGCCAATCGCGGCATGGTCGAAGTGTTCGCCGACGCCAGCGCCGGCGGCGGATCGATCCGCGTCTCGCGCAAGTAAGCGCTCCCTTCCCCAGGCCCGGGCGCACAGCCCAATAGCCCGGGCCTTCAGCGGAGCCCCGGTCTCGCAAGAGGCCGGGGCTTTCCGCTGTTGCGAGCGTAGCGGCGCAATCCAGCCGCCGGGTCTGGATTGCTTCGTCGCTTTGCTCCTCGCAATGACGAGACGGCTCGGCTATCGGGCACGCTTTCCGTTTCTCTGGACCTGACTCTTGACGCTTCACGCCCGCTTCACTGCCGCGATCAATGCGGTGCTCGACGACCTCGCGACCGAAGGCGCGCTGCCTGAGGGGCTGGCGCGCAACGGATTGACCGTCGAGCCGCCGCGCGATGCGAGCCATGGCGACCTCGCCACCAACGCGGCGATGGTGCTGGCCAAGCCCGCCGGCACCAACCCGCGCGCGCTGGCGGAAGCGATCGTGGCGAAGCTGCGGGCGTTGCCCGAGGTCGAGGGCGCGGACATTGCGGGCCCGGGCTTCATCAATCTGAGGCTGACCGATGCGACCTGGCGGGACGAGCTCCGCGCGATCCATGACGAGGCCGGCGATTACGGCCGCTCCTCGGTCGGCGCGGGCAAAAAGGTCAATGTCGAGTACGTCTCCGCCAACCCCACAGGCCCGATGCATATGGGCCATTGCCGGGGCGCGGTGGTGGGCGACGCGCTCGCCGCCCTGCTCGAATATGCCGGCCACGAGGTGGTGCGGGAATATTATGTCAACGACGCCGGCGCGCAGGTCGATGTGCTCGCCCGCTCCGCGCACCTGCGCTACCGCGAGGCGCTGGGCGAGGATATCGGCGAGATTCCGGAAGGCCTGTATCCCGGCGATTATCTGAAGCCGATCGGGAAAGCGCTCGCAAAGGAATTCGGCGAGCGTTACGTGAACGAGCCCGAAGCCGTGTGGCTGGCGCTGTTCCGCGCGCGGGCGGTCGCGGCGATGATCGACCTGATCAAAGCTGACCTCGCGCTGCTCGGCATCCATCACGACCTGTTCTCGTCCGAGGCGGAGCTGCAGGCGGCGGGCAAGCCCGAGGAAGCCGAAACGTGGCTGCGCGCGCACGATCTGGTCTATGACGGCTTTCTGGAAGCGCCGAAGGGCGAGACGCCCGAGGATTGGGAGCCGGTCGAGCTGCCGCTGTTCCGATCGACCCGGTTCGGCGACGATCAGGACCGGCCGATCAAGAAGTCGGACGGCAGCTGGACTTATTTCGGCGCCGACATGGCGTACCATTTCCAGAAAGCGCAGGGCGTCGATGCCCTGATCGACATCTGGGGCGCGGACCATGCCGGCACCGTCAAGCGGATCAAGGCGGCGGTCGCGGC
This sequence comes from Pseudomonadota bacterium, assembly GCA_018240865.1. Classification (GTDB taxonomy): domain Bacteria; phylum Pseudomonadota; class Alphaproteobacteria; order Sphingomonadales; family Sphingomonadaceae; genus Sphingomonas_B. The sequence goes on from JAFEEY010000026.1 coordinate 21,150, forward strand.
GCTCACCGAGAACAAGGTGCAGTTCGACGTCAAGCTGATCCAGATGGTGCGGCTGCTGCGCGGCGGCGAGCCGGTGAAGATGTCCAAGCGCGCCGGCAATTTCGTCACCCTCGCCGATGTCGTGCGCGAAGTCGGCAAGGATGTCGTGCGCTTCACCATGCTGACCCGCAAGGCCGATGCGCAGATGGATTTCGACTTCGCCAAGGTGGTCGAGGCCTCGAAGGATAATCCGGTCTTTTATGTGCAATATGCGCACGCCCGCATTCACTCGATCGCGCGGCGGATCGCTGAGGCCGGGATCGACTGCGCGGATATGCCCGATCTCGACCGGCTGGATGCCGAGGAATTGGCGCTGGTGAAGCTCGCCGCGCAATTCCCGCGCACGGTCGAGGGCGCGGCGGGGAGCCGAGAGCCGCACCGGATCGCCTTCTACCTCTACGATCTGGCCGCCGCCTTCCACGCCTTCTTCAACATGGGCAATGACCGGCCGGACCGCCGCGTGCTGGTGGCTGACGATCCCGCGACAACGTGCGCGAGGCTTTATCTCGTCCAGGCGATCGGGCAGATCATCCGCAACGGCCTTTCGATCATGGGAGTCACGGCCGTCGAGGAGATGAAGTAATGGCCGCGCACGATCCTTATGCGCTGTCCGACGAGGACCGGCTGCCCTGGCTGGAGCCGGTGGATGCGGTCGATGAGGAACGGCGCGGCCTGCCGCTGGTGCTGGTCGGCTGGGTGCTGACCGGTCTCACCTTGCTCGCGATCGGGATCGGCGCGCTCTATTGGTGGCAGAACCGGACGATCACGCCCAGCGGCTCGGGCGAACTGATCGCCGCGCCGAAGGAGCCTTACAAGGTTCGCCCGATCGAAGAAGGCGGCACCAAATTCGAGGGTCAGGGCGATGTGGTCTATCAGACGAGCCAGGGCGCGCAGGTGCAGGGCGCGCTCGACCTGAACGCGGTGCCCGAAACCCCGGTCGATCGCGCGCCCGCGCCCAAACCGTCTCCGACGCCCGAGCCCAAGGCCGGCAAGAGCGCGACTGCTGCCGTGTCACAGGATAGCGGCAAGCTCGTCGCCAAGGCACCGCCGGCCCAGCTCGCGCCCGAAGGCCCGGCCGGATCGACGATCCAGCTCGGCGCTTTCCCGAGCGAAGGCGCGGCCAAGAAGACCTGGGATTCAATGTCCAAGCGCTTCGCCTATCTGGCGGAGCGCGGCCAGTCGATCCTGAAGGCCGAAGTGAACGGCAAAACCTATTACCGCCTCCGCGTCGTCACCGGCTCCGCCGCCGAAGCGAAGGATCTGTGCGCGCGGCTCAAAGTCGCGGGCGAAAGCTGCCTGGTGGTCAATTAGTCACCGTCACCCCGGCCTCGAGCCGGGGTCCCGCTTCCCCGGGGAAGGCGAAAGAAGCGGGACCCCGGGTCAAGCCCGGGGCGACGAGATCGGGGATCAGTCGATCGCTTCCACGCCCTGCGCCTTTAGCCGCTCCAAGGCATCCTTCATTTCCTGCAACCGTTCGGGAGTGTGGCCGATCCAGCCCTCTACTTCGCCGACGACCCGCAGCGGGTCGCGCGAGCGGTAGGATTTGGTCGGGTTGCCGGGATATTTCTTGTCGGTGAGGTTGGGATCGTCGACGAA
>JAFEEY010000026.1:22822-26174 GCA_018240865.1 Pseudomonadota bacterium
CCCCAGATCGCCGCTTCCAGCGTGGCGGCGAAGTAAATCCAGGACGCTTGTTTGCGCGCGCCATAGTTGGACGCATAGCCCGGCGCGAGCAGGTCGCCCGGTTTCAGGTCCGCGCGGGTGCCGTGATAGTAGATGACTGACATTGCGTGTGTTTCCCTCTGCTGGCGAATCGAGGGCAAAGCACATGCAACAAGACCCCCCACTTGCCGCAATCCCCATTCCGGGTTAGACAATGATAGTGGGAAGAAGGTGTTGACGAGCCTCCCCGCTTTTTTCCGAAAAGTTGAACACCCCGGCATCCGGCCTATAGCGGGCGCATGAAGCCCGTTATTTTCGGCCTGGCCGGCCTTGAGCTTACCCCCGACGAACGCGCCTTTTTCAGGGACGCCGATCCGGCCGGCTATATCCTGTTCAGGCGCAATTGCGGCGACAAAGGGCAGCTCAAACGCCTGACCGACAGCCTGCGCAATCTGCACGGGCGCGACGATCTGCTGATCATGATCGACCAGGAGGGCGGGCGGGTCGCGCGGATGCAGCCGCCCGAATGGCCGGCCTTCCCGGCCGCCGCCGCGTTCGACGCGCTGTATGAAACCGCGCCGATTTCCGCGATCGAGGCGGTGCGCGCCAATGCCGAGGCGCTGGCGCTGATGCTGGCGGAGGTTGGCATCACCGTCGATGCGTTGCCTTTGCTCGACGTGCGCCGGCCGGACGCGAATGACGTGATCGGCGACCGCGCATTGGGCTCCGAGCCGATGCGCGTCGCGGCGATGGGGCGCGCGGTGATCGAGGGGCTGCAGGCGGGCGGCGTCACCGGCATCGTCAAGCACATGCCGGGGCATGGCCGGGTGCTGGTCGACAGCCACAAGGCGCTGCCGGTCGTGGAAGCGAGCGAGGCGGAGCTGGAAGACGATATCGCGCCGTTCCGCAAGCTGAACTGGGCGCCGATCGGCATGACCGCGCACATCGTCTACACTGCCTGGGATGCCGAGCGGCCGGGCACGCTGTCCCCCTTCGTGATCGAGGAGATCATCAGAAAACGGATCGGCTTCGACGGGCTGCTGATGACCGACGATATCGACATGAAGGCGCTTTCCGGCACGCCGGCCGAGAAAGCCGCCGGCGCGGTGGCGGCGGGAGTCGATCTGGTGCTCGATTGCTGGGCGCGGATGGAGGAAATGGTCCCGATCGCGGAGGCGTTGCCCGAGATAGGCGCGCGGACGAAAGAGCGGCTGGACGCGGCACTTGCGTTCCGCAAGGCGCCCGAGCCGGCACGGTTCGCGGCGCTGGTGGAGAAAAGGGACGCATTGCTCAAGTACACGACTTAATTGCCGTTCGGCCTGAGCTTGTCGAAGGCCTCTCTTTTCTTGAATCGCCATTTGCGAAGAAAGGGTGGGCTTCGACAGGCTCAGCCCGAACGGTGTTCATTTCGTCCATCTTGTGTAGGCTTTTCGCGTGACCCCCGAATCGGACGCGCTCACCATTGATATCGACGGCTGGGAAGGGCCGCTCGACCTGCTGCTGGCGCTGGCGCGGGCGCAGAAGGTCGATCTGCGCGAGCTGTCGATCCTGGCGCTCGTCGAGCAATATCTGGCGTTCATCGCCGGCGCGAAGGCGCTGAAGCTGGAGATCGCGGCCGACTATCTCGTGATGGCGGCGTGGCTCGCCTATCTGAAATCCGCGCTGCTGTTGCCGAAAGACCCGACGGTCGATCCCAGCCCCGAGGAATTGGCGCTGCGGCTGCAGATCAGGCTCCAGCGGCTGCAGGCGATGCGCGAGGCGGGTGCGCGGCTGATGGGCCGCGACCGGCTGGACCGCGACGTGTTCCTTCGCGGGAGTCCGGAAGGTCTGCGCGTGGTGCGCCGGAACGACTGGCAGGCCGATCTCTACGAAGTCATCGCCGCCTATGGCGCGGTGATGGCCCGCACGGCGCCTATCGTCCACCATGTCACGCGGCGGCCGGTGATGAGCCTGGAGGATGCGCTCGCCCGGGTCGAGGCGCTGATCGGCGAGCGGATCGACTGGACGCGGATCGAAGCCTTCCTGCCCGCGATCAGCGACCCGCAGCTGCGCAAATCCGCCCTCGCCTCCAGCTTTGTCGCGGCGCTGGAGCTCGCCAAGCAGGGCAAGGCCGAGCTGAAGCAGGAAGATGCCTTCGCGCCCCTGTTCGTGAGGGCGGCATGAGCCGGAAAATGGGGACAGTCCCTATTTTTCACTCCTCAGAAAATAGGGACTGTCCCTATTTTTTGGTGACGGCGCGTGGCTGAGATCGACCCGGGGATACGCGCGGTGGAGGCGGTGCTGTTCGCGGCCGAGGCGCCGATGACGCCGGACGAGATCGCCGCCTATGTCGGGCCCGATGTCGATCTGAAGCAGGCGCTGCGCCTGCTTGCCGAGGATTATGCCGGGCGCGGCATCGAATTGGTCGAGCGCGGCGGGCGCTGGCATTTCCAGACCGCCGCCGACATGGCCCACATCCTCCGCCGCGAGCGCGAGGAAGCCAAGCGGCTGAGCCGCGCCGCGGTCGAGACGCTGGCGATCATCGCCTATCAGGAGCCGGTGAGCCGCGCCGAGATTGAGGCGATTCGCGGCGTCCAGATTTCGAAAGGCACTTTGGATGTGCTGATGGGAGCCGGCTGGGTCCGCCCCGCCGGCCGCCGCGAAGGGCCGGGCCGGCCGCTGCTCTACGCGACGACCAGCGGCTTCCTCACGCATTTCGGCCTCAAGAGCCGCCGCGACCTGCCGGGCATCGACGATTTGAAAGCGGCGGGCCTGCTCGACCCGGTCGAGGCGACCCTGGGCGACGTCGAACTGGAAAGCGCCGACGAGAGCGAGTAAGGAATGCAAGAGCTTGCGCGTCATGCCAGCGAAGGCTGGCATCTTCACACCGCCATCCCGGCCGTTGAGATCCCAGCCTGCGCTGGGATGACGTGAAAATACGAACGGAGCCCCTATCTTGGGTGCTCAGGAGATGATCGAATGGGTGGCTTCAGTATCTGGCATTGGCTGATCGTCGGCATCGTGGTGATGCTGCTGTTCGGCAAGGGCCGCTTTTCCGACATGATGGGCGACGTCGCCAAGGGCATCAAAAGCTTCAAGAAAGGCATGGCCGAGGAAGACGAGCCGCGCACCGAGCGCCGCGTCGAAGCGCTGGACAAGCCGCGTTCAGTGAGCGCGGAGAAGGACAGCACGCCGGTTCGTCCGGAGTAAGCACGATCTTCAAAACCGGCTTGGCTGAGCCTGTCGAAGCCCTCCCTTCTTCTTTCTTCAACTCTCAAAAGAAAGGGAAGGCTTCGACAGGCTCAGCCAAGCCGGCATTGGGTTTGGTGTTTATCCGGCTCTCCACAATTCTTGC
>JAFEEY010000026.1:26198-46341 GCA_018240865.1 Pseudomonadota bacterium
ATTTCAGGCATCCGACACACAGATGTTCGAATCTCCCGCTTACGCACAGGCCGCGAACGGCGCTGCCGCAGGCTCTTCCGCCGCATTCTTCATCCAGATGATCCCGCTGGTCGCGATCTTCGTGATCTTCTGGTTCCTGCTCATCCGTCCGCAGCAGCGGCGGATGAAGGAGCACCAGACCAAGATCGGCGCGGTGAAGAAAGGCGATAGCGTCGTCACCGGCGGCGGCCTGGTCGGCAAGGTCACCAAGGTCGAGGACCAGCATGTCGAGGTTGAACTGGCGCCGCAGATTCGTGTCCGCGCCGTCAAGAGCACGCTGACCGACGTGACGCCGCTGGGCGGCTCCAAGCCCGCGAACGACTGATGCTGGATTTTCCTCGCTGGAAAAGGATCGGCATCGTCGGCCTGTTGCTGATCGGCATCCTGCTCGCGGTGCCGAGCTTCGTTCCCGAACGCTATACCGCCGGGCTGAAGCTTCCACGCATCAATCTGGGCCTCGACCTGTCGGGCGGTTCGCACCTGCTGTTGGAAGCGGATGCGACCAGCCTTTTAAAGCAGCGTCTGGAGCAGATGGATGAAACGGTGCGCACCGAAATGCGCCGCGGCGATCCGCGCATCGAGATCGGCGACATTTCGACTGCGGGCGGCCAGCTGAGCTTTTTCGTGCGCGACGTGACCCAGGTCGACCGCGCCGTGGAGCGCGTGCGCCAGCAGACCAACGGCGTCGGCGTCACCGGCCAGCGCGACTGGGACGTGCGCGTCGTCGATACCAACCGCATCATCATGACGCCGACCCAGGCCGGCCAGAACGACGCGATCGACAAGGCGATGGAAGTCGCGACCGAAGTCGTCCGCAAACGCATCGACGAAATGGGCACGCGCGAGCCGACCATCGTGCGGCAGGGCGGCACCCGCATCGTCGTCCAGGTGCCGGGCCTGCAGAATCCGGAAGCGCTGAAGAACCTGCTCGGCAAGACCGCGAAGCTGGAGTTCAAGCTGGTCGATGTCACCGCCTCGCCCAATGACCTCGCCGCCGGACGTGCGCCGATCGGCAGCCAGATTCTGCGCTATCCCGACAATCCTTTGGGCGTGCCGCTGATCGCGGTGCATCGCGGCGTGCTGATTTCAGGCGACCAGCTGATCGACGCGCAGCAGGGCTTTGACAGCCGCAACAACGCGCCGATCGTCAATATCCGCTTCAACGGTCAGGGCGGCCGCCGCTTCGCCAAGGTGACGCAGGAGAACGTCAACAAGCCGTTCGCGATCATCCTCGACAATCAGGTGATTTCCGCCCCCAACATCAACGAGCCGATCCTGGGCGGCCAGGCGCAGATTTCCGGCAATTTCACGGTCGACAGCGCCAATCAGCTCGCGATCGCGCTGCGGTCGGGCAAGCTGCCGGTCGATCTGAAAGTGATCGAGGAACGCACGGTCGGCCCGGGCCTGGGTGCGGATTCGATCAAGGCAGGCGTCACCGCGTCGATCATCGCCGTCGCGCTCGTCGTCGCTTTCATGCTGGTGACCTATGGCCGGTTCGGCATCTACGCGAACCTCGCCGTCGTCATCAACGTGTTCGTGATCCTGGGGGTGATGGCGCTCTTGAACGCAACCTTGACGCTGCCCGGCATCGCCGGCTTCGTGCTGACGATCGGCACCGCCGTCGACGCCAACGTGCTGATCAACGAACGCATTCGCGAAGAGAAAAGGCGGGGACGCAGCGTCGTCCAGGCGGTCGAGCTCGGCTATAAGGAAGCCAGCCGCACCATCTTCGAGGCCAACACCGTCCACACCATTTCCGGCCTGATCATGCTCGTGCTGGGTTCCGGCCCGGTCAAGGGCTTCGCGGTCGTGCTGCTGATCGGCATCGCCACTTCGGTGTTCACCGCCGTCACCTTCACGCGCATGCTGGTCGCCGGCTGGATCCGCCGCAACCGGCCGACGGAGATCCACATCTGATGCGCGCCCTTATGGTCATCCCGAACTTGTTTCGGGACAAGCGTGACGCCGCTCGAGGCCGGAGTTTCGTCACCACCCTTATCCTGAAACAAGTTCAGGATGACGGAGCTTTTGCATGCGCCTGCTGAAACTCGTTCCCGACAATACGAACTTCCCGTTCGTTTCCTTACGCTATTGGGCGTTCGGCATCACGGCGGTGCTGACGCTGGCGGCGTGTCTGCTGGTCGGTATCCGGCACCTCAATCTCGGCGTCGATTTCGTCGGTGGTCTGATGATCGAGGCGAAATTCGATCAGCCGCCGCATCTCGACAAGGTCCGCGCGACCGTCGACAGCCTGGGCGTCGGCGAGGGCTCGTTGCAAACCTTCGGCGACCCGAAAACGGTGTCGATCCGGCTGCCGTTGCCTGAAAGCACCGATGAAGGCGCCACCAACCGCGTCGTCAACCGCGTCAAGGTTGCACTCGCCAAAGTCTATCCCGACGTCCAGTTCACGCGCTACGACACCGTCTCGGGCAAGGTTTCGGGCGAGCTGATCAGGAACGGCCTGCTCGCCGTGCTGCTCGCCGTGTTCGGCATCGCGGTGTTTTCCTGGCTGCGCTACGAATGGCAATTCGGCGTCTCGACCTTCGTCGCGATCATGCACGACGTGCTGATGACATTGGGCTTTTTCGCGCTGACCAGACTTGAGTTCGACCTCAACATCGTCGCTGCCGTGCTCACCATCATCGGCTATTCGATCAACGACAAGATCGTCATCGACGACCGCATTCGCGAGAATATGCGCAAATACCGGCAGATGGACATGCGATCGCTGATCGACCTTTCGGTCAATGAGACGCTGCCGCGCACGGTGATGACCTCGGTCACCATCCTGCTCGCGCTGTTCGCGCTGCTGATCTTCGGCGGCCATGTGCTGCGCGGCTTCACCGCCGCCATGATCCTGGGCATCGTCATCGGCACCTATTCGTCGATCTACGTGTCCTCTTCGCTGCTGATCACGCTCGGCCTGCGCCCCGGCGCGCCCGTGGGCGGCGACGGCGGGGCCGAGGCGAGCCCGAACGTCAAGCTCGGCAAGAAGTGAGGCTGGACCGGAGCGCGCACGCCGGCGGCCCCATCGTCACCGGCTTTTCCGGGAGCGGCTTCAAGATCGACGGCGCCGCGACAGCCGGCGGCGCGCTGCTGACACCGGAATGGTGGCGGCCGTGGGACGGTGCGCTGGACCTGGACGCGCTGGAGCCTCTGATCGCGATCGCGCCGGAATTCATCCTGCTCGGCACCGGAAGCATGCTCGTCCGCCCTGCCCCCGACCTCGTCACTGCGCTGGAGACGCGCGGCATCGGCATCGAGGCGATGGACAGCCGCGCCGCGGCCCGCGCCTGGGGCGTGCTGCGCGGCGAGGACCGCTGGATTGCGGCCGCGTTGATGCCGCTGGGATGAGGCTCCGTTCGTTTCGAGCGAAGTCGAGAACCGCCAGGCGCAGTGTTCGGATTTCTCGACTTCGCTCGAAACGAACGGAGAGTCCGCGCTTCCCCTCTCCCTACTCTCTCGCTAGAACCCGCTCCCGATGCGTAATTCCGTGCTGAAGCCGATCCTGGCGCTGACCGCTCTGTCCCTTCTCACCACTGCCTGCGCCACCGGCGGGGGCAAGAAGAAGGATCTCGCCTATGTCGCGCGCGATGTGAACTCGCTCTACACGGCGGCAAAGACGCGGCTGGACCAGCATCGCTACAAGGAAGCGGCGCAGCTGTTCGACGAGACCGAGCGCCAGCATCCCTATTCGGTCTGGGCGCGGCGCGCGCAGCTGATGGGCGCGTTCAGCTATTATCTGGCCGGCGATTATACCGAATCGATCGCCTCGGCGCAGCGTTTCCTGGCCGTCCATCCCGGCAACAAGGACGCACCCTACGCCTATTATCTGATCGCGCTCGATTATTATGAGCAGATCAGCGACGTGACGCGCGACCAGAAGATTACGCAGCAGGCGCTGGACGCGCTGGGCGAGCTGATCCGCCGCTATCCGAGCACAGATTACGCCGCGGATGCCCGGCTGAAGGTCGATCTGGTCAACGACCACCTCGCCGGCAAGGAAATGGAAGTGGGCCGTTTCTACCAGCGGCGCGGCCAGTGGCTGGCGGCGACGATCCGGTTCAGGAAGGTCGTCGACGAATATCAGACGACCACCCACGTGCCCGAGGCGCTGGAGCGGCTGACCGAATGCTATCTTTCGCTCGGCGTGCGCGAGGAGGCCAAGAAAGCGGCCGCCGTGCTTGGCTCCAACTATCCGGGCAGCGTCTGGTATCAGCGCGCCTATAAGCTGATGCAGGAATATCCGGTGCCGGCCGCCACGCCGGCCAGCTGAGCCGGGGAACGGCTCCGCCTCCGATGTGTTGTTGGCATTGTCCGTGATATAACGGACTCGCAACAAACCGGGAGGCTTTCATGCGTCGGCTTTTGTGTGTGTCCCTTGCCCTTGCAACCCTGGCGACGCCGTTGACCGCGGCGGCTGCCCAACGCTGGCATCAAGGCTGGCGGGTCATCGGGTTCAAGACCGTCGGTATGGGAACCGATCGCGACACGATCCGCGTGCGCGGGAATGAGCGATTCCGCCAGGTGCGGCTCTGCTCCTACAACCGCCCGATCCGGCTGCTCGATTTCGGCGTGCGCTTCGCTAATGGCGGCCGCCAGGATCTGCAGGTCCGCAACCGCATCGCGCCCAACAGCTGCACGCGCGCGATCGACCTGCGCGGCCAAGCCCGCAATATCGACCAGGTCGAGCTGACCTATGAACGGATCGACCGCCGCCTCGGCGCGCCGCTGATCCGGGTTTCGGCGCGGTAGGAGCTGTTCAGACCTGCAAGGCCATCTCGCTCGTCCTGAGCGAAGCGCCATGCGCGTAGTCGAAGGGCGCCCCTCGACTACGCTCGGGACGAGCGGGGCAGGGTCAAAGCGCTTTAGTAACTGCGCCCCACCAGCACCCGCTCCACCGCGGGCTTGCCGGTGAAGATGCATGTCCCCGTGGCCGGCACCGCGCCCTCGGGCACGTTGCGCAGCGTGAGCTTCAGCGCCTTCAGTCGCTGATCGACCTTGTCGAGCTCGGCGCCTGTCGGTTTCGACCATTCGACCTCGACCCAGCCGGGGAATTTCTCGCTCTCCGCGAAGAACCGCTCAAGCTCGGCAAAGTCCGTCACGCCGCGCCGGATATTGGCACCCAGCCGGGCCTTTGCCTCCACAAACATGGCCGACTGGATGTCCTCCAGCAGCGCCGGCACGCCCGCGACGAAATCGCCGCGCGGCCGGATCGCGGAATCGAGCTTGCCGCTTTCCTGATACAGCCGGTCGCGGCGGATCACCGACACATTGCCGCCGGCGACGTCGCGCGGGCCGACCTCGACGATCACCGGCGCGCCTTTCTTGACCCAGGCCCAGCGCTTGTTCGACGCCTTGATCGCCTTCGTGTCGAGCAGCGCGCGGATCGGCTCGCCCAGCGCCGACAGCGCGTTCAGTTCGCCGGCCAGCTCACGGCAATAAGCGAGCACCGCCGCGTCTTCCTCGGTATCGCGCAGCATCGGCACGATCACGATCTGCCAGGGCGCGACGCGCGGCGGCACGCGCAGGCCGTCATCATCGCCATGCGTCATGATCAGGCCGCCGATCATGCGGGTGGAGACGCCCCAGCTCGTCGTCTGCGCCAGCTCCAGCTCGCCTTCCTTGTTCTGGAAACGGATGTTCTGCGCCTGGCTGAAGGTCGTACCGAGGAAATGCGAGGTGCCGGCCTGCAGCGCCTTGCCGTCCTGCATCATCGCCTCGATCGAATAGGTCGAGACCGCACCCGGGAAGCGCTCATTCTCCGGCTTCTCGCCGGCGATGACCGGCATCGCGACGCATTCCTCGGCGAAGCGGCGATAGACTTCGAGCATGCGCAGCGTGTGCTCGCGCGCCTCGGCTTCGCTGGCATGCGCGGTATGGCCTTCCTGCCACAGGAATTCGGCGGTGCGCAGGAACATGCGCGTGCGCATTTCCCAGCGCACGACATTTGCCCATTGATTGATCAGCACCGGCAGGTCGCGCCAGGACTGCACCCAGCGCGAAAAGGCTGCGCCGATGACCGTCTCGGAGGTGGGGCGGACGACCAGCGGCTCTTCCAGCTTCGCCTGCGGATCGACGACCAGCTTGCCGCCTTCCGCTTTCAGCCGGTGGTGAGTGACGACCGCCATTTCCTTGGCGAAGCCCTCCACATGCTCCGCTTCCTTCTCGAAATAGGAAAGTGGGATGAAGAGCGGGAAATAGCAATTCTCGTGGCCCGTGGCCTTGATGGCATCGTCGAGTAGGCGCTGCATCCTCTCCCAGATGCCATAGCCCCAGGGCCGAATGACCATGCAGCCGCGCACGCCTGAATCCTCGGCCATATCGGCCTCGGCGATGACGGCCTGATACCAGGCGGCGAAATCCTGCTCGCGCGTGACGGTGAGTGCGTGTTTGATGGCCATGCGCGCGCCATTACCCGAAAGGGGTAGAAAAGGAACACCGCTTTGGTGCCTCAGAAAATAGGGACAGTCCCTATTTTTCGGCTGGAAATGGCTGCGAGAGCGCGACGGTATCGAAAAATAGAAACTGTCCCTATTTTTTGACCTGCTCGATATAGTCCCATAGCCTCCTCTCATCCACCTCACCGGTCAGGCCGAGCTTGGTGCGGCGCCAGAGGATATCCTCCACCGTGCGCGCCCATTCCCGCTCGGCCAGCCAATCGACTTCGACCGTGCCGAGGCCGGCGCCGAATTCCTCGCCGAGATCGCCACGGTCGCCGATCATCGCTTCCAGCATCGAGCCATAGGCGCGGGCCATGCGCAGCGCACGCTCGTCGCCCAGCCAGGGCCAGCGCGCCTGCACCTTGGCAAGAAAATCGCCGAAATGATCGATCTCGCCGCCCGGAAAGATGCGGGCGGCGGTCATTGGTGTGGCGGCAAAACCCATCGGCGCCGAAAGCTTCTCGATCGCCCGCTGCGCCAGGTGCCGTGCCGTGGTGATCTTGCCGCCGAAAATGGACAGCAGAGGCGGCCCGTCCGTATTGAGCTCCAGCACATAATCGCGCGTCACCTGCCGCGCCTCGCTGACGCCGTCGTCGTAGAGCGAACGGATGCCCGCATAGGCGGACAGAATGTCGGCGCGCGCCACCTGCTTCGTGAAATAGCGATTGACGGAGGCGAGCAGATAGTCCGTCTCTTCATCGCTGATCCGCGCCTCGCCAGGTTCGGCAACGGCAATATCGGTGGTGCCGACCAAGGTCGTGCCGTGCGCATAGGGAATGGCGAAGACGATACGGCGATCGGGCTGCTGCAGGATATAGGCCTGGTCGCCCTCGAACAGCGACGGCACGATGATATGGCTGCCGCGCACCAGCCGCGCCGCGGCGCGCGAGCGCTGACCGAGCCGCGCTTCGGCCTCCATCACCCAGGGGCCGGCGGCATTGACCAGCGCCCGCGCCGTCACTTCCTCGCCGTCGGCCAACGTGGCGCGCCAGACGTCGCCGTCGCGCCGTGCCGAGACAAGTTCGGTGCGGGTGCGGATGTCCGCGCCATTGTCGGCAGCGTCGCGGGCGTTCAGCACCACCAGCCGCGCGTCGTCGACCGCGGCGTCCGAATAGACAAAACCCTTGCCGGGATGGCTGAGCGGCGCGCGGTAGAGGGTGTCCTTCGCGGACAAACCGCGCGACTTGGGCAAGGTCATCGGCCCGCCCAGATGATCGTAAAGGAAGAGCCCGGCGCGGATCATCCACCAAGGCCTGACCGCATTTTCGTGCGGCAGGACGAAGCGCAGCGGGTGGATCAGGTGCGGCGCCGCCTTCAACAGCAATTCGCGCTCGATCAACGCCTCGCGCACCAGCCGGAACTCGTAATATTCGAGATAGCGCAAGCCGCCATGGATCAGCTTGGTCGAGGCCGAGGAAGTGCCGGACGCCAGGTCGCTCCTCTCGACCAGCAGCACCTTCAGCCCATTCAGCGCCGCCTCGCGCGCGATCGCGGCCCCGTTGATGCCGCCGCCGATGATCAGGAGATCGTATCGTGACACCGTTGCCAGTTACCCGAGCGAGCGCTTTGTGCGTAGTAGGGAAATGCGCAAACCGAAACGCCCCGCCGGCCTGCCCTCCCGCGAGCAGATCCTCGATTTCATCACCACGTCCGATGTGCCCGCGGGCAAGCGCGAGATCGCGCGTGCGTTCGGCTTGCACGGTGGGGAGAAGATCGCGCTGAAGGCGCTGTTGAAGGACATGGCCGACGAGGGCCTGATCGACAGCGCCCCCGGCCGCGCGTTTCACAAGATGGGCGGCATTCCAAAGGTCACGGTGCTGCGCGTCGTCGATGTCGATGAGGACGGCCAGGCCTGGGCCGTGCCGGAGCGCTGGGAGTCCGACAAGCCTAGCCCGAAGTTGCGGCTGCGCGAGCGCAAGAAGCAATCGGCGCTGGGCGTGGGCGATCGCATCCTCGCGCGCACCGAGGAAGCGGGCAAGAGCTGGATCGCCCACCCGATGAAGAAGCTCGCGCGCGGCGAGGAGCTGATGCTGGGCGTGCTCCACAAGGAAGGAGAGCGCTGGTTCCTGCAAGGGGTCGAGAAGCGCGAACGACGCGATTTTCCGGTCTCCGATCATGGCGAGGCCGAGGTCGGTGATCTGGTACTGGCCGAAAAGACCGGGCGGCCGCCGCGCATCACGGCGCGGGTGGTCGAGCGGCTCGGCGACCCGTTCGAGCCGCGCAGCTTCTCGCTGATCGCGATCCACCGCCACGGCATCCCGCATGTGTTCAAAGAGGACGCGCTGGACGAGGCGGCGCGCGTCGCGAAGCTGGACCTGGGCACGCGCGAGGATCTGCGCCACCTGCCCATCGTCGCAATCGACCCGGCGGATGCGCGCGATCATGACGATGCCGTCTGGGCCGAGGCGAGCGACAATGGCTGGAACGCGATCGTCGCGATCGCCGATGTGAGCTTCTATGTCCGCCCCGGATCGCAGCTCGATCGCGAAGCGCGGCGGCGCGGCAACAGCGTCTATTTCCCCGACCGGGTGGTGCCGATGCTGCCGGAAACGCTGTCGGCGGAGATGTGTTCGCTCAAACAGGGCGTCGACCGCGCGGCGCTCGCCTGCCACTTGAAGATCGACAACGACGGCGCGCTCAAAAGCTGGCGCTTCAGCCGCGCCGTGGTGCGGATCGCGGCGAACATCGCCTACGAGGATGCCCAGGCGGCGGTGGACGAGCATAGTGCCCGCTCGTCCAGAGCGAAGTCGAGGGGCGCTAGCACGGACTCGGAGACACGCCCCTCGACTTCGCTCGGGACGAGCGGGTTGCTCGAGCAGGCCCTCCTCCCGCTCTGGGATTGCTGGTCGGCGCTCAGGAAAGCGCGCGAGAAGCGGGCGCCGCTGGAACTCGATCTGCCCGAGCGTCGCGTGGTGCTGGACGAGACCGGGCGGATCATGTCGGTCGCCCCGCGCGAGCGGCTCGACGCGCATATGCTGATCGAGGATTTCATGATCGCCGCCAATGTCGCGGCCGCCAAGGCGCTGGAAGCAAAGAAGGCGCCGGTCATGTACCGCGACCACGAGCCGCCGAGCCGCGAGAAGCTCGTCGCGCTGAAGGATTATCTGAAGACCTTCGATGTCGAATTCGCGCTTGGCCAGGTGATCCAGCCGTCGACCTTCAACCGCCTCATCGAGCGGGTCGGCGAGGCGGATTTCCGCCCGCAGGTGATGGAACAGATCCTGCGCACCCAGACCCAGGCCTATTACAGCCCCGACAATAAGGGGCATTTCGGGCTAAGCCTCGGCTCCTACGCGCATTTCACCAGCCCGATCCGCCGCTATGCCGATCTGATCGTCCACCGCTCGCTGATCGGCGCCTATGGGCTTGGCCCCGATGCCCGCGAGACCGCGCTGACCAGCGGCGAGGCGGAAGCGATGGAGCTGATCGGGGAATCGATCAGCCAGCTGGAGCGGCGGGCGATGGAAGCGGAGCGCGAGACGATCGACCGCTATGTCGCTGCTTATTTGTCCGAGCGCGTCGGCGAGGTGCTGGAAACTCGGATCACCGGGGTCCAGCCATTCGGCTTTTTCGCGACCGTGGAAGGACTGGGCGGCGACGGGCTGGTGCCGGTCTCAACGCTCGGCCAAGAGTATTTCCGCTACGACGAAGCAAGCCAGACGCTGACCGGCGAAGACAGCGAAACCGTATTCGCCCCCGGGCTGCGGCTGCGATTGCGGCTCGCCGAAGCCAATCCGGTTACGGGATCGCTGCGCTTCGCCTTGCCCGATGCGCCGGCGAGTCGAGAACCGCCCATGCGCCGCGACCGCCAGCGCCGCCCCAATCGGCGCGGCCGTCCGAAAAATATCCGTCATCAATCAAGATGATAGGATAGATACTGCAGATATTATTTGCAGTGATGTCATATCAGTGTCACTTTCCCTCAACAAGATTTCGCGTCGAGGAGAGTGCCATGCGCGTCTGGTTTGCTCTTGCCGCTGGAGCGGTTTTCGCGACGTCTGCCCTGGCGCAGAGCCAGGAGCAGACCTATGGCTTCAACGCGATCGCGAGGGACGATCTGGCCGCGGCGGAAGCGCGCCTGTCCGCCCAGCGCGCCGCCGAGCCGCGCGAACCCTCGGTTCTCTTGAACCTCGCCTATATTTACGCCCGGACCGGCCGCGTCGATCAGGCGACCGCGCTCTACAAGCAGGTCATGGCGAGCGAGAATGTGTTGATGACGACTGGCGGCCGCCAGCAGCTCTGGTCGCACGACATCGCCCAGCGCGGCATGTCCCGCACCGCGGCGCTGGCCTCGCGCTGACCGCGTCGACCAGGCGCCAATTCCTTCGACAAGCGCCCGGGGCGGCGGCTTCACGGCCGCCGCCTTTCGTTTAGATTCAGCTCATGATCGCGATCTTCCTCGCCGCCGCAGCGCTTGGCTGGCAGCTGGTTCCCGGCAGCTTCGTCAAAGGCCAGTCGCCTGACGGCAATACGGTTTTGATCGACGCACCGGACGGCTTGATCGTGATCGATACCGGGCGGCACCAGGCGCATCAGGACGCCATTCTTGCCGCCGCCAAGGCCCGGAAGAAGCCGATCGCGGCCATCGTCAACACCCACTGGCATCTCGATCACACCGGCGGGAATGCAGAGATACGCGCTGCCTTCCCCGGCATTCCGATCATCGCCAGCGACGCGGTGGACGGCGCGCTGAAAGGGTTCTTCCCGCGCAGCCGCAAGAGCGCCGAAGACTATATCGCATCCGGCAAAGCCGCTGCCGAACAGATCAAGGAAATCCGCAGCGATATGGCGGCGATGGACGATCTGGCGAACCTCCGCCCGACGCAAGTCGTGCGCGCGACCGGACCAGTGACGATCGCCGGCCGCAAGCTCGATGTGCATCTGGAGCGCTATGCCGCCACCGCCGGCGATGTGTGGCTTTACGATTCCAAGGCGAAGCTGGCCGTCGCGGGCGATCTGGTGGTGGGGCTGGCGCCGTTCATGGACACGGCCTGCCCCGAGGGCTGGCGGACCGCGCTCGGCCATGTCGCGGCCGTGCCGTTCAGAACGCTGATACCGGGCCATGGTGAGCCGATGGACCGGGCGGCGTTCACCCGCTGGCGGACGGCGTTCGACGCTCTGCTCGATTGCGCGGCGGGCACGGCGGAGCGGCAGACCTGCATCGACGGCTGGATGCGCGACGCCGCGCCCTTCATTGCCGACGCCGACAGGACAAGGGTGCCGGCGATGATCGGCTATTATATCGACACCCGCCTGCGCGCTGCGCCGGAGGAAAAGGCGCGCTTCTGCCCTGGCGGGCCGGGCTAGTCTCGACGTCACCCCAGCGAAGGCTGGGGTCTCACGCTGCCTGTCCGAGATGCCAGCCTTCGCTGGCATGACGTAACGGCAGGTCGAACGCGCTTGCCAGTTGCGTTCAGAAACGCAAATTGGGTGTCGAACCAGAATCGGGAGAGCGTGCCATGATGAGCTATCCGAAGCATTATATCGACGGCCAATGGGTCGAGAGCGAGGGTGGCGCGAGGCATCTCGTCATCAATCCCGCGACCGAAGAGCCGTGCACGGAAATCACGCTCGGATCGAAGACGGATACCGACAAGGCCGTCGCCGCCGCGCGCAAGGCGTTCGAGACGTTCAGCCAGACCGGCGTCGAGGAACGTGCGGCGCTGCTGGAACGGATCGCCGCTGTCTACAAGACACGCATGCCTGACATTGCCGCCGCCATTTCGGCCGAAATGGGCGCGCCGATCAGCTTTGCGACCGCTGCCCAGGCCCCGACCGGCCTCGGGCATCTGATGACCACGCTGAAGGCCCTGCGGGACTTCCCGTTCGAGGAAAAAGTCGGCGCTTCCTATGTCGTGCATGAGCCGATCGGCGTCGTCGCGATGATCACGCCGTGGAACTGGCCGATCAACCAGATCGTCGCCAAGGTCGCCCCCGCGCTGGCCGCCGGCAACACGATGGTGCTGAAGCCTTCCGAGGAAACCCCGGCGAGCGCCGCCATTTTCGCCGAGATCCTGCATGAAGCAGGCGTGCCCGCCGGCGTGTTCAATCTGGTGCAGGGCGACGGGCCGGGTGTCGGCGCGGCGCTTTCCGCGCACCCGGACGTGGATATGGTGAGCTTCACCGGCTCCACCCGTGCCGGCACCGCGATCGCCGCCGCCGCCGCGCCAACCGTCAAACGTGTTCACCAGGAACTGGGCGGCAAGGCCGCGAACCTGGTGCTGGAAGGCGCCGATCTTGGCGCGGTGTTGCCGCCGACCGTTATGGGCGTGCTCGCCAATACCGGCCAGAGTTGCATCGCGCCGACCCGCGTGCTGGTCCATGACAGCCAGGTCGACGAGGCGACGGGCGTCATCAAGGCGATGATGGAAGCAACCAGGGTCGGCGATCCGGCGACCGAGGGTCAGCATATCGGCCCGGTCGTCAACAAGGCGCAGTGGGAGAAGATCCAGGGCCTGATCCAGAGCGCGATCGACGAGGGCGCGACGCTCGTCACCGGCGGCACCGGCCTGCCCGAAGGCGTCAATCGCGGCTATTATATCCGCCCGACCCTGTTCCGCGACGTGACGCCGGACATGCGGATCGCGCAGGAAGAGATTTTCGGGCCGGTCGCGACCGTCACCACCTACAGCAACGAGGATGAAGGCGTGCGTATCGCCAACGACACGCCCTATGGCCTGTCCGCCACCATCTCGGGCGACCCAGAAAAGGCGGCAAAGATCGCGCGGCGGATGCGCGCGGGCCTGGTCACGATCAATGGCTGGTCGCCCGATCCCGGCGCGCCCTTCGGCGGCTACAAGCAATCGGGCAACGGCCGCGAGTACGGCAAATACGGGCTGACCGATTTCATGGAAGTGAAGTCGGTGGTCGGCGCGCCGGCTTAGCCCCCGTTCGCTCTTCGTCATCCCGGCGAAAGCCGGGATCCAGCTTCTTCTTTCTGACGTGCAAAAGGCAGTTGGACCCCGGCTTTCGCCGGGGTGACGGCCGGGGGGTTCGCAAATGCCGCGCACGATTCACATCCTGACCCCGTCGCTCGGCGCGGACTATGCGCCGATGGCGGCGGAGTGGTTCGCGGACTATCGCGCGATCCTGGCCCGGCACGGCTTCGCGGCCGAAGCGCGGCCCTGGACCGAAGGCGCCGGCGGCGCGCCGGCGCTCGCATTGCTTGCCTGGGGCTATCACAGCCTGGCGGCGCAATGGGCTGCGCTACTGGAAAGCTGGCCGGCGGACACGCCGCTGCTCAACCCGCCCGCCATGATCCGGTGGAACACGCGCAAGACCTATTTGCAGGATTTCGAGGCGGCGGGCGTGCCGACCGTGCCGACCATATTCGGCGATGCCGATGCGGTCAGCGTCGCGGCCGCTTTCGATACGCTGGGCGCCGACGAATTGGTTGTGAAGCCGCAAGTGTCCGCCGGCAGCGACCGGACGGTGCGCGTGAAGCGCGGCGACGCGGTGGCCCCGCTCCGCACTGCAATGATCCAGCCGTTCCTGCCGGCGATCGGCCGGGAAGGCGAATATTCGCTGTTCTATTTCGGAGGCGTTTGGTCGCACGCGGTGCGCAAGGTGGCGGCGGATGGCGACTTCCGCGTTCAGCCGCAATTCGGCTGCCTGGACGAACGCTGGATTCCCGATGCCGAGGCGCGCGCCACCGCCGATGCGGCGATCGCGTCCGCACCCAAAGGCGCGCTCTACGCCCGCGTCGATCTGATCCGCGCGCCAGATGGCGGGCTCGCGCTGATGGAATATGAAGCGATCGAGCCGGACCTGTATTTCCGCCACGATCGGGACGCCGGGGACCGTTTCGGACTGGCGTTAAAAGCCGCTTTCTGATCGTCATTGCGAGCCCAAAGGGCGCGGCAATCCAGCCGGCTCAAAACTGGATCGCCACGGCGCTGCGCGCCTCGCGATGACGACGATGGAGGTTTGGCGGCGCGGCAAGGGAGGGGAGCCGCGCCGCCCGCCAGCGACCGGCCGCGGCGGGGTCGCCCCCGCGCAGTGCCTGCATCACCGGCGATTCGAATGACCCGGCCGAGATAGGAACGCGGACGCCGCGTTCAATAGTTTGCGCCACCCCTCTCCCCCAAGGGTAGAGGGGCTAATAGTCCTTGGAGACCCGGACGTTGGCGCTTTGCCGGCCAATCGTCGAGATGGTCGACAGCACGGATAGCCAGCGCGTGATCTGGAACTCGATCCGCGTCGCCGAATAGCCCTGACCGTCGGTGATCACTTCGACGAAGGCGCGGCGCGTGATGTATTTGCCGGCGGCGATGGCGGTCCCCTGGCCGATCGTCGGGTCGGCGGCGACGATACGGAGCCGGTCCAGGCCGACCGCGCGGCGGAGCGCGTTGATCGGGTCGAGCCCGCCGCCGCTCTGCAACGCCGCCACCGCCGAAGCGAGTTGCACAGCCTCCGGCGCCGACAGGTTGGTAATCGACGTGCCGAACAGCAGCCGCGAGAGCAATTCGTCCTCTGGCAAGGCGGGGTTGCTGGTGAAGCTCACGTCCGGGCGCAGGCCTGTTCCCGTGACGCGGATCGTCGCGTTCAGGCCTTGCAGATTGGCGATCGCCGCGATGTCGAGCACCGGGTCGGGCGGGTTGGAGCCGTTGAAGCGGATCGTGCCGCGATCGAGGTCGAACCGGCGCCCGGCGAACTCATAGCCGCCGCGCAGCAAAGTCGCGGTGCCGTTCAGAATTGGCGCGTCGACCGTGCCGGCAATGTCCAGCACGGTCCGCCACTCGCTGTCGAGACCGAGGCCCGTCACCATCAACCGGTTGCGCGCGGTCGCTTTCAGGTCGAGCCGCCACGGCGCGGGCGGGGCCGGTGGCTCCATTTCGTCCATCGGGCGATTGCGCTCGGTCACATTCAGGCGCGCGACCGCCGTCACCACCTTGGCGCGGCCGAGCCGGTAACGGCTCCGATCGAGCGTGACTTCGCCCGAGATCAGACCGCCATAGCCGTCCGACTGGATATGCAGCGGCCCGGTCACGGTCGCGCCAAGATCGTCGCGGTTGAGGAGCACCGCATTCTGGGCGTTGACGGTCAAATTCATGCCGACGCCGCGCTGGGCGCCGAAATCGAAACTGCCGCTGCCGGTGACGCTGCCGCCCTGTCCCGCCTCCGCGGTCATCCGGTCGATCACCAGCCGCGAGCCGCCGAACCGGCCGCTCGCCGCGACATGCGTGAGCACCGTGCCCGATGTCGAACTTTCCAGCCGCGCGTCGGTCGAGCGGAGCGAGCCGCGGATCGACGGGTCGTTCAGCCGGCCGGTGATGTCGGCGGCGATGGCGACCGGGCCCGACAGGTCGAATTGCTGGATGCCGGTCAGCCGCCAGAGCGTGTCGGCCGGCCCGGAATAGCGCAACTGCGCCAGCAGCGGCGCGGCCGACAGCCGCGTAGCGAGGTCGCCGCCGGGGGCGAGCGGCGCAAGCCGGGCCTGGGCGCGGCCGATAATCTTGCCTTCGCTCGCAGCCACGGCGCGGATGGCGGCCTGGCTGCCGTTCAATGCGGCCTTCACGCCCAGGTCGATCGGCTTGGACGTGAGGACGAGGCTGGAGCGGGTCAGGCGGCGAATGGTGAGATCGAGCGCCCCGCTCGGCAAGGCGCCGGCCGGCGCGCGATATTGGATGCGGCCGGTCGCGGTGCCGCCCAGGCCGAGATTGGGCGTGACCACGTCGAACACCGTCATCGGTACCGAAGCGAGCGTCGCATCCAGTTCGGCGGAGTCTGCCCCGAACAGCCCGGCGAGCCTCAATTGTCCGCCGCCATAGCTCAGCGCGGTCGGCGCCAGCCGCCAGCCGCCGGCTTCCGGCGTCAGCACCGCGGGGCTGTCGAGGCGGACCGGCTTGCGATCGACCGTGCCGCCGCCGGTGATGCTCAGCCGGTCGGGCGCCACCTGCACGATCGT
Organism: Pseudomonadota bacterium; assembly: GCA_018240865.1. Classification (GTDB taxonomy): domain Bacteria; phylum Pseudomonadota; class Alphaproteobacteria; order Sphingomonadales; family Sphingomonadaceae; genus Sphingomonas_B. The sequence goes on from JAFEEY010000026.1 coordinate 42,588, forward strand.
CTGCAGATCGAAGGCACGGCCGCGCGATCCGGCCAGCGCCGCTTTCACCTGCCCCTTTCCCCCACGCAGATCGGCGCTGGCAGCGAGGCGGGCGAGCGACAGCGGCCCCCGGCGCAGGCCGCGCGCCGTGACCGTGCCGCGCATGATCAGCCCGGCGGGATCGAGGACCACCTCCCCATCCAGCCCGCCGCGCATCACCCGCAGTTCGGGGTCGGTCGCTATGCGGGCATTGCTGGCGTCGAAGCTCAAGGCGATGCGCTGATTGTCGCCCTGCCGGTCGAAACCGACCGTTCCGGTGAGCCCGCTGCCGATGACGCGGAGCGTGCCCTCGAAGCCGCTGCCCCTCGAGGTCAGCTCCCCGGTCGCGCGCATCGCCGCCACGTCCAGCGTGCCGACCTGGATGCGTGCAGCTTCTCCCTTCGGCAGCAGGATCGCCCCGGCGCTGGTCCAGGCGCCGAGCGCCGATCCGCCATTGGCGCGATAGGCGAAGCCGGCGGCGTTGGGATCGAGGAACAGCCGCATGTCCGCGATGCCGAGCGCGTCCAATGGCCGCGGCAGGAAGATGGCGAGCCTGGGCCGCTCGATCCGTCCGTCGAGCGTCAGCCGCAACGGGCCATAGACCGCCTGCCGCCCGCCACCGTCGAAATAGAATGTGCCGTCGCGGCGGCGATAGCCGGTGCCGGCCAGCACCAGCCTGGGTGCGGTGATCTTCAAGCCGATGAAATGCACGATGCCGTCACGGTCGCGCGCCAGACCGGTTTCCAGATAAGGAAGACCGCCTGCCAGCCCCGCGAGGAAGCCATTGTCGAACCGGCGCACCCATGCCTGAGCGCGGCCGGTAATGTGGGTGCCGAGCCGGTTGGCGCCCGGCACCACCGTCAGGGAGGTCTTCACATCGACAATGCCGAGGCCGGGGATGTAATAGCGGGTCAGTTCGCCCGCGAGCTTCACGTCATAATCGCCCGTGCGCAGATCGACGAACAAGGCGGCGCGGCTGGTGAGCTTGTCCGAACGGACGCGCAGATTGTCGCCGGTGATCGTCCTGGTCGTCACCTTCAACACGCCATCGACGCTGAGATTCGCGAGGATGCCGCCCGCGACGTCGCCGACGCCGGTCACGCGCCGCGCGGTGAAGCGGATCGGCACGGAGACCGGCGATTTCGACAGCCGTCCCATCCCTGCGATCCGCGCCTGCTCGAACCCGGTCCTGTCGAAGAACACGACCGGGCTGGCGATCACATAGCGGAAGCGCGCGGTGCCATAAGGCCCGTCGAACAGCGCGCGCAGCTGCACATCGCGGCCGCGCATATTCTTGAACAAGGCCGGCGGCTGGAGGAGCGACGCCCGCACGATCAGCGCGTCATACTGCCCGCGCTTGAGGTCCAGCCCGCCATCCGCCTGCACGCTCAGCGCGGCGGAGTTCAGCTTCAGCCGGCCGGTCAGGATGCCGCGATCGAGCCGCCCGCGCCCGTCAATGATAATGCGCTTGCCAGACAGGCGCTGAAGCCGCCCTTTGGTGACACTCTCGAAGAATAGGGCACCGGCCAGCCGGTATTCGCCTTCGCGCACTTGCAGCGCGGTGTCGACAATGCGCGTGCCGCCCGCGTCGACACGCGCGCTGCCGTTCCAGCTGGCATAATTGCCCTTGCCGCCGATCGCTGCCTCGATCGGCCGGGCCGCGCCCAGCAGCTTGCCGAGCACGCCGCCCGCCGGTGCCGAGAGACGCGCGCCCAGATCGAATTTGCGAGCATCCGGTTCGGCATCGAGCAGCAGGCGGAGGCGGTCGCCCGCGCTGGTCCAGGCCGCGCCGTTGATCATGGCGCGGCCATTCCGAATATCGGCGGAGACTTTGAGCGCGCCGATCCGTTCCGGCCCGGCGATCCCCTCAGCGATGCGCAACCTGTCGATGCTGAGGGTACCGATACGGATATCGAAGCCGGGCAAAGTCGGGCCCTTGCCGGGACGGAGCTTCGGCAATTTGACCAGAGTCGCGGTGGGGGCGGTCAGCTCCTCGATATCCAGCCGGTTGACCGTCCATTTCCACGGCGACCAGCTCAAGCGGATATCGGGCGCAGACAGGAACAGGCCCTGCGGATCGTAGAGCCGCACATCCTTCAGCCGCGCGCGGCCGTAGATGGAGCCGTCGATCCGGCCGATGCGGATTTTGAGGCCGCTCTTGATCTGCAAGCGGGCGATGCGGTCGATCAGGAAACGGTGCCCGGCATCGGTGTCGATCGCGATGATAGCGGCGAGCAGCGCGAAGAGCGGGACAAGCGCGAGGAAGGCGATGCGCAGGCGCCAATAGGCGGCGGAGTGCTTGGAACGGAGGGAGGAAGCAGGCGCGTCGGTCATGCCCGCGCGCCAATTTGCCCTCTCCCCGGCGGGGAGAGGGTTGGGTGAGGGGGTTCTGGGTTCACACTTCGAACGCAGTGCCCCCTCACCCGCTCGCTAGCGCGAGTCGCCTCTCCCCGCCGGGGAGAGGAAGTGAACGGATAGCGCCCAAGCTTCAAAACGCCTGCCCCAGCGAGACGAAGACGGTGATGCGGCTGTCGCCTTTCTGGCGGTTGATCGGGGTGCCGACATCGACGCGGATCGGGCCGAAGCTGCTGTGATAGCGCACGCCGACGCCCGCGCCGTAACGAAAGCCGGAGAGCTTCGGCAGCTCGGAGCGATAGATGTTGCCGCCGTCGAGGAACGGCACGATCCCGAAATTGCCGAAGCGGATGCGCGCTTCCGCGCCGAATTCGGCAAGACTGCGTCCCCCGGTCGGGTTGTTGTCGGCATCGCGCGGGCCGATCGCCTGATAGCCGAAGCCGCGCACCGATCCGCCGCCGCCCGCGAAGAAACGCCGCGATGGCGCGATGCGGTCGGCGGACGCGCCCGCGATCGATCCGAGGCGGATGCGCCCGGCGAGCACAACGCGATCGCTGACCGGCTGATAGGCGCTCGCGTCGATCTGGACGCGGGCGTAGACGAAGGCGCCGTTCTGCAGCGACAGCTCGGGGCTCAGCCGGCCGGACAGGCGGAAGCCGCGCGTGGGGTCGAGCAGATTGTCGCTGCCGTCATAGGCAAGCGTGCCCGGCAGCGCGCCGATCAGATAAGTCCGCCGCGTGGTGTTGGTCAGCGAGTTGATCGCGCCGCGTTCGTTCGAGGCGAGGAGATTGATCCCCGCGCTCCAGGTCCATTTCTTCTGGAAGATGATGTTGGTCTGCCGCTCGATGCCGGCGCCGATCAGGAAAGTGCGCGCCTCGTAACCGGGCTGGTCGAGATGGGCGAGCGAGACGTCGGCGGTCAGCACATGGTCACGCTTGCGGAAATTGTTGCGGCGGAAGCTCGCCGCGGCCGATTGCTCGCGGGTGCCGATCACGGCGCGCAGCGTGACGCCGCCCTCGGGCGGGAAGAAATTGCGATGCTGCCAGCTGACCGCCGCGCGCGCGCCTTCGCCGGTGCCATAGCCAAGCTCGCCCGCAATCGTGCGCGGCGGCGCCCGGTCGATCGTGACAGCGACGTCGACCGTATCCGGCTCGGCTCCGGGCTGCGGCTTTACAGTGACGGACGAAACCAGCCCCGTCGCGATCAGCGCGCGACGGAGATCGTCCATATCGCTCGCTTCATAGGGCTGGCCGGGCTTGAAGCGGGCGATTTCCTGGATGTGCTTTGCTGAAAAGATCGCGCCGTCGGGCACCACGATCCGGCCATAACGCCGCTGCCCGCCCGGATCGACGGTCAGAACAAGCGTGGCGGTACGGCTTTC
>JAFEEY010000027.1 GCA_018240865.1 Pseudomonadota bacterium
TTCAGCTTGACCGGTAATGGTGCCCCATACAGGACCAATCTGACGAATACGAGTCGCCGTGCGTGCTACCCTAGCGCCGCAGTTCGCCGTCATCCAACGCTGGCGGCCGCCCAAACCTGCCCTTAGCCCTAGGCGGTGCAGCAGAGGTCTTGCGGACCCTCGGCCAGCAGCATGGCACCGGCGCCTCGGGCGAGCGCACGAACCTTTGCGCGTCCCTACGATTCAGGCGTCAGGATGAGGACGTTTGATGCGACCATGAAGAGCGTCAGCGCGAAATTGAGAATGCCGAGAACGGCGGTGAAACGGCGTGCGTCACGCATGATCGGCATCAGGACGAATGGCAACAAGGCGGACGCTGCGAGCAGGCCATATTGAAAGGGGATCATCCAACCTGGCGGGGGCTCGAAGCCATAAGTCAAATTGTCCATCATCGGACCCGCGAGGAGCGAGCCGATCCACGGCAGGAGCAGCACCGCCAGCAGCGGCAGCCGTAGCATTCTCAAGCTGGAGCACGCCGTCGGCATAAAGATATTCGAGCGCTCCCCGCGCCGGTGTCACGATGACCATCGCCGGCGTTATATTCCTCCGCGGAGTCCGCACGTCCCCACCGTCGCCCGGTCCCGGCGTTAGTTCGTTGGCAAAAACAGCTGCAATCGCGCGAGATTCGTCGTGAAATAATCGCGGAACCTGTAACCGGGACCGTCATGCCGTCGAACTCATCTCGGATCACCTCAGGGTCCGAACAAATGGGAGACGGATATATGTTGCGCGTTGGTTTTCGTTCTTTAGCAGCTGCGTTGCTTGTAGTTGCTGCGCCGTCGGCTTTCCTGTCCTCGACCGCTGTGCACGCGACCGTGCCAGGTTCAACCTCGGCCGTGAACGTCGACCAAGATGGCCTCGCGATGCGCGGTTATGATCCTGTCGCCTATTTTGACACCGGCAAGCCGACGAAGGGACTCGCCAGCCTCGACGCGAGCTTTGACGGAGCCCGTTATCTTTTCGCGAGTGAGGAGCACCGCCAGCAGTTCATGGCCGATCCAGCAAAATATGTGCCGCAATTTGGCGGTTTCTGCGCGATCGGAACTTCCTTTGGCGAAAAGGTCGATGCCGATCCAGAGACCGGCCGCGTGGTCAACGGCAGGCTCTATGTGAATTTCAATGAGAAGGCGCAGGCGCTGTTCGATAAGGACGTGCCGGGCACCATCCAGCGCGCTGAGCAGAACTGGCCCACGGTGAAAGACAAGGCGCAGTGAGCAGGCGAGGCATCGTCTCGCTTTCAATTGGCCAGTGCGTGCTCACCTTGACGTTGCTCGGGGTTGGCGGGGTTCCGGCGAACGCCGGGCAAAGGCCGAACCCCGCCGGACCAGCGTCATTCCCGGCGCTGGTCGCGGACAAGGGCCGGGCAATCAAGCTACAGTCGCTCCGCGGCCATACCGTCATCGTCAATTTCTGGGCGAGTTGGTGCGTACCCTGTCGGGCAGAGCTGGCGAGTCTCGAACGGCTTGCTGCAGCGCGGTCAGGCAAACTGATCGTGATCGCCGCCTCGGTCGACGAGGATCCTCGCATGGGCAAGGCTGCCTTCGGCAACACCCGTCCGCACCTGCGCCTGGCGTTCGCTTCTCTTGCGGCCGTCCAGAACTACGGCGCACTCGGGATGCCATATTCCGTTATCCTCGACGCGAAGGGCGCAGAAGTTCAGCGGATCACGCGCTCCATCGATTGGACTGGCTCCGAGGCGACCAAGATCATTGCACGCGCGCAATGAACGCAACCGATCCGGATATCGGATCGCGTAGGCTCCCGGCGCACAGAGAGTGCAATCGAGGCGAATGAAAGATGGCCATGCCTTGGTCGAGCGAACTTACCGAGATCGGGCTATCGCTGACCCCGTATCTCATCCTGTTCGGCACCATTTGCACCTTCGTCATGGGATATGCCATCCAGCGCGGGAGCACCTGCCTCGTTGCAGCAATCGAGGAGCTGCTTCACATGCGACGAGGCTCTCGCCTCGTCGCAATCGCCGAAGCATCGATCTGGGTTGCGGGTGGGATGGCGATTGCGCGGCTTGCAGGTTTCGCGGTGACCGTACCACAACCTTCAACGACGGTGGCCTGGGCAATCGCCGGAGGGCTTTTGTTCGGAGCGGGCGCTTGCGTGAACGGCGCCTGCGCGTTTGGTACTGTCGCGCGGCTGGGCTCGGGGCAATGGGCCTATGCCTTCACCCCGATAGGAATCCTCGCAGGCGATATCGCGTTCGTTCATCTGCACCGGATGATGGCGGCGGGCATGTTCAGTGCCTCGACTGGCCTGATCGAGCACGGTTGGCTGCTGGCGTCGATCATCGGGCTGCTTGCATGGCGTGCTCTTGGCGTCGGAGGAGCACTCGCCAGACGTCCGCTGGTCGCACACCCATCGACCGCGCACCTTGCCACGATCGGAATTGCCCTGACCTTCCTCGCGATGTTTTTGACGGTCGGCCCCTGGGCGTACACGGACGTTATTGCGGATATCGCACGCAACGGCGGCAGCACCCGTGACGGAAGGTGGATATTGATCGCCAGCCTTTTCGCTGGTGCGGTCTTCGGCGGGTGGCATGGTGGCCGGCTCCGCCTGCAATCGCCGAGCGTGAGAACCGCCCTGCGCTGCCTCGTCGGGGGCGCCTTGATGGGCTGGGGAGCCGATTTGATTCCCGGCGGCAACGACGGCTTGCTGCTGATCGGTATGCCCCTCCTGCGCCCTTATGCCTGGATCGCGGCGGCAGCCATGGCGGCGGCGATACTGGTCCTCCTCACTATTTCGCGGCGTTCGCACAGCGGTATCGCTGCGGGGTGACGTCTTGGTCCGTCACGCGCCACACGCAAAATCGTCATCCTCCAGAGCCGTAGCCGTAACCGGAAGAAGCGCGCGGTCGAATATCTGATTGAGCGCGCCGAATGTGAGAGCGCTTAGTTTAAGAGAGGAATGTCAAATGCTTGTGCGCGACGTACTCAATAACAAATCGAGCAATGTTCATCAGATCATCATGACGGCAACACTATCGGCGGCCGCAGGTCTCATGTCCTCCTCCGGCATCGGCGCGCTCGTCGTCGAAGACGCCGCCGGCAACATGAACGGTCTGATATCGGAGCGCGAACTCACCGCCGCTGTCGCCCGGTGGGGCAGCGATGCTCCGCACCGTAAGGTGCAGGACATCATGGTCAAGGAACCACTGGCGGTGCGTTCGACGGACACGCTAAACGTTGTCACGACGGCCATGACGCATCTGCGCGCGAGGCACGCGCTCGTGATCGACGAGGACAAGCTGGTCGGGATTCTCAGCATCGGCGATGTGCTGAAGTTTCGTCTCGACGAGAAAATCCAGGAGAACCTCGTTCTTCAGGATATCGCGCGTTGGCGCACTGCGGCCTGACGGCGCGTGGCCTGTGACCGCTGTCGACAAGAGCCCCCCGAGCGGCTCGCCAATGAGCCAGCGCTGCTTCGGATCAGCCGCGCGTCCACAATTCTCGCCGATCCAGTCGAGTTTACCGGACCGCGCCGCAGCGGCCTTGGCCGAGTTGCTGCCAGTTCTGGGGTGCGGTGAGGAGGCGGCCGGACTCGCGTTCGGCAGCCTCGCCGATTCGGGGATAGCAGACGTCGCGGGCATTGCGGCGCTCAGGTTGATCGCCGACGAAGAACGGGTTCATGATGGTTTGATCGCTTCACTTATGGCAGGGTTGCCCCCGCCGCCCGACGCAACGCGGTTGCGCACCATTTCGAGGCGCTTCCATCTCGAGCTCGGCCGCGGCGATCATATCATGCGGCTGGCGCGGATCACGGCACTCGATTCCGCAGTCTGCCTCATATTGTCGCGATTGCTGCGCCCGGGCACTCCGTTATCGGCCGATCCGGTGATCACCGGCATATTACGCCGCATTGCACGCGACGAAGCGGGCCATGTCCGGCTCACGCGACATCTCGTATGTGATCGAGCTGACGAAGCTACGCTCGTTTGCGTCGGCGTGCATGTTCGCGAAGCCCTCGCCGTCCTGCTCGAGCAAGCTGGCGATGCGTTCGAGGCGCTTGCTTTCGATCCACGCTGGCTACGCGCCGATCTCGCGCGAATCCCTGCCGGCCTGTATCGCTGATGGATCGGCTCGTTCCGCCGGAAACCTGGTTTTCTCACCGGGTAGCTGCGGTGCTTGGAACCGGCATCGCGCTCCCGGGCCCGGCGGTCGCGACAGAACGCCTGCTGGATCAGGCTGGCCTTGAAGGACGCCAGCGGTCGCTTGCGAAAACCGTTGCCGATCGTCTCGGCATTCGAACGCGCCATGTCGGCCGAAGCTGGTCGGCGCGTATAGACGCGCTTTGCGAAGGCGCGGACAATCCGACGCTCGCCGCGCGGGCCGTTGGCGCGGCGTTGAACGACGCGGGCCTCCAGGTAAGCGATCTCGGCTATCTGATCGGCCACACAGCGACGCCGGCGCAACCTCTACCCGGCAATATCACCTTCGTTGCCGACCGGCTGGGGTATCGCGGGCCACATGTCGAGCTGCGCCAGGCATGTACCGGCTTCGCTAATGCGCTGATGATCGCCATGGGCCTGCTGTCTGCCCCAAATGCCCGGCCCGTCGCAATTGTCGGTTCGGAGACCGGGTCCGTATTCCTCGACCTTACGGCGCTCGCCGATGAAGCTGGCCAGATAGTGAACCTCGTCCAGATGGGCGACGGCGCCGGAGCGATTGTCCTTGGACCGCCAGCGCCTGGTGCCGATCGTCTGAGTGCCGCCTGGTTCGGCACGATCGGGCTCGATCGCAGTCCCGGCCTGCAGATGCGCAACGGCGGCTCGGCCGCGCCCGGCAACAATAGTCGGGGACCACTCGGCTTCGAGCATGACTTCTCGGCCGTGCTACGCGGCGGTGCCGAGCTCTTCGAAGCGGGCATCGCAGCGGCGATTAGCCAAGGGCTCGCGCTTGGCGACGTGGACTGGATCATTCCCCATCAGGCTAGCGGCAAGGTCGGCACGCTTCTGGCGCGCCATCTTGGGCAACCCGAGGAGCGCTTCTTCGTCAATGCCGATCGCCTTGGTAACACGGGATCGGCCGCGATCTGGATCGCGCTTGCCGAATTGAGGGCGAGAGGACTGCCGCGCGGCACCCGAACGCTCGCGCTTGGTGCGGAAGCGACGAAGTACATGTTCGGAGGCTTCGTCCATGAAAGCGCGTGAGGCACCCCTGATTTCTGTCCGCGGGCTTGGAAGGCGTTTCGGCACGCGCTGGGTCGTGCGCGACCTGAGCTTCGTCTTGATGCCCGGCGTTATTCTCGGCCTTGTTGGCGCCAATGGCGGCGGGAAGACCACGACGCTCCGGATGCTCGCGGGCCTGACCCGGCCAAACGAGGGCGAAGGCAGCGTGTGGGGACGCGACATCTATCGCCTCGATCGCCAGGCGCGCCGCGACATCGGCTATATGAGCCAGCGCCTGTCGCTCTATCCCGAACTGACGGTGCGCGAGAATCTTGCCTTTCGGGGAGCCTTGCTACCCCCGCCTTCGCGGCCGACGATTGATCTCGCGATCGAGCGATACGGATTGAGTGAGGTTCTCGACACGCGGTTTGACCTATTGTCCGGCGGCTGGGCACGGCGCGCGCAATTCGCCGCGGTGACACTCCACAGTCCTCGGATCCTCTTGCTGGACGAACCGACGGCTGGCCTCGACGTCCTCACCCGTCAAACGATCTGGCATTGGCTGAGCGAGTTCGCCGACGCCGGCCATGGCGTCATCATCAGCACGCACGATCTCGCCGAGGCGGAGCGCTGCGCGTATATCCTACATTATGCCGATGGCAGGGTGAATGGGCCGATGCCGCCGGCGGCGCTTGTCGTCGAGGCCGGCGCGGCGAGTCTTGAGGACGCGGTGATCCGCCTCGCGACGCGCAGATGAGAGCAAGCCTGCGTGCCACGATCGCGGTCTCGAGAGTCGAGCTGTTGCGCCTGTTGCGCTCGCCGACCAGTTTCACGCTGCTGCTGCTCGTCCCCGCGCTGCAAATCCTGCTGTTCGGTTATGCCATCCGGCCGACGTCAGCCGCCGTCGCGGTTGCGATTGCCGGTCCTCCGGCAGGCCAGGCCGATATCGCGCGCCTCGCCAGGGACGCGCACCTCACGCTTGTGGCGCAGAACCTTCGACCTGGCGGCGCGCGTGCCATGGTGGAGGCAGGCAAAGCCTCGATCGGGATCGAGCTTCCTATCGAGCCATTCGCGCCCGTGCGGGCGGTCATCGACGCGAGCGATCCCAATCTGACCGCCGTCGCGGAGCAAAAGGTCAGCGCCATCTATTGGCAGGCTCTCGCAGAGCGGAATGAGGTCGCCGACATTGGCCCCCGGTTACAGATCGATCGCTTGTTTAACCTCGACGCGCGCCCCGATTGGGCGTTCCTGCCAGCACTGGCAGGGACGATCATCATGATCAGCATGCTTATGTTGGGAACGCTGAGCATGGCGCGCGAGCGGGAGACCGGCACGTGGGAAACGCTCGCTTCGCTCCCTGTTGGCCGCGTGGCTCTTCTCGCCGGAAAAACGCTCCCGCTGGCTTTGGTGGGGACCGCGCAGGGGGTGATTGTGGTGGGGCTCAGCATCCTGCTGTTCGATCTGCCGGTTCGCGGCAGTATCGCAGCCTTGCTCGTTCTATTCCCGATCTTCGCATCCGCCCATCTAATCCTTGGCCAGGCCCTTGCCGCCCGTGCGCGGACCCAACTCGCCGCATTACAAGGCGCAATCGCATTCTATCTGCCGGCGATGTTGCTGTCGGGATTCCTCTATCCGTTTTCGACCTTGCCGGTCTGGGCGCAGTGGTTGGGTAATCTGTTTCCCCTGACCCATCTCATCCGGGCGGCGCGCGAAGCGACATTGCGCGGGGGCGACGCCGGTGCCGTCCTTCTTCAAGGCGCATCAATCGTCATGTTCCTTGCCGTCACCCTGCTGGCGGCACTCGCCCAATATCGGTCAAGGCTCGATTGAACCCGGATTGTAACGATGGCGCAGCCGCCATCGAACTATCGAATGGACCTGCGGGCCATACCTATTCAGACCACGAACTCTACGAGGTTACGATGCGGCGCTTCTTCCTGACTGCCAGCTTATTCTCCGCAGCGATTGCGGCCGCGCCAGCGCAAGCTGCGGAGTTCCGCGATTTCGACCAGGTGGCCTTTGCTGCGGCACAGGCGCAGGGCCGCCCCATTCTGCTCGACGTTCATGCCTGGTGGTGTCCGGTTTGCGCCTCGCAAAACCGCACGATCAAACAGACCGCGATGGCGTCCGCCTATAACAGACTGATCGTTTTTCGGATCAACTACGACAAGCAAAAGCCGGTTTGGCAAAGCTTCGGTGTTCGCAAACAAGCGACTCTGATTGCCTTTCGCGGGCGGCAGGAGGTTGGCCGGATTCAATACATGACCAACAAGGACAAGATCAATGCGCTGCTGGCGTCGACTCTTCACTGATCTCGGCGGTGCCCGGACCGCGATGTCGTTCGGCCTGTAACCAGCGCAAGGGCTGCCCCGAAATCTAACAAAGCCGAGGCGTTCGCGCCGTGATCCATTTGCTCCGGCGCCCAGTCATGGTCGCGATGTCCAGGGAGAAACGACGATGAGCAACGCATTGAACCCGGTGCTCGCCTATGCGGCGGGCGCCCTTACCATCCTTTCTCCCTGCGTACTGCCGCTGGTGCCGATCGTTCTGGGAAGTGCCGCGCAACGGCACCGCTTCGGCCCGCTCGCGCTCGCTACCGGACTCGTAATCTCTTTCTCGCTCACCGGCTTCGCCTTGGCGACCGTCGGCGAGGCGGCCGGCATCGACAGCGATACGGTTCGGCTGATCGGCGCGATCGTGCTCATCTTGATCGGTCTCGCGCTGATCATCCCATATTTTCAGCGATTGTCGGAGCGCCTGGCGTCGCCGCTGGCGGGCTGGGCGGGCGAACGCCAAGCCGGACTTGAGAAATACGGCCTCTGGGGGCAAGCCGGAATCGGAGCCCTACTTGGACTCGTTTGGAGTCCGTGCGTCGGGCCGACGCTGGGTGCAGCGACCATTCTTGCATCCCAGGGACAGAATCTTGCAGGCGTTGCCATCGTGATGGCGGCCTTCGGCCTCGGTATCGCTTCGGTATTACTCGTGCTTGCGCTTGCCGCACGGAGCGTGCTCGCGAAGTGGCGCGGCAAGCTGATGAGCGCGGGCAACAGCGGGAAGAAAGCACTGGGAGTGCTCGTCATGGCGGTTGGGCTGCTGATCATCACAGGCACCGACCGCCTCGTCGAGGGAGCCATTCTCACCGCTTCGCCCGACTGGCTGACCGATCTCACGACGTCCATCTGACGCTGAAGGTTAGCCCGATCCGAGAGTGTGCCTCGATCAACCCCAGCGCCTACGCCTATCGGCTCGACGATCCCAATGCGCGCAGCATCGCCAGCTCCTGAAGGGCCGATGTCAAATCGAATTCCGGATCGTCGTCCAATGCCCGGCTCCAAGATGATCCTAGTGGGACACCCTTGGTCAGCGCGATGAGGAATGTCGCTCGCGCCGCCTCGAAGCGGCTGACTAGCGCCTCGCCGTCCGCTGACCGTGAGACAAGAACGATCTCGTTACCCGGGCCAGGCGGAGTAGCTTTCAATTCCTCAAGGCTGTCAGGCTCCTGATGATCCATCCAGATTCGATAAATCGGAAAGGAGGTCGTGATGGTCGCCGCACACGGATGGAGGTTCACCACCAGCTCCATGAGCGCGTTCGGCGAAAGCAGCGTCAGCGCCCGCAGGTCGATTGCCGGCGCATCATCGGAGAAGGCTGCCCGGATCCGGGCCCATTCCAGTTCGGCGACATCGGCGAGATACGGCAATGTCGATGCGGGCTGATATGCCGAAAGGAATTCCGGGAAGCCGCGGCCATAAGCGGTCAGCCACGATTTGGTCGGCGGAGAATTGCTGACAAAGCAGCCCGCCGCCTCGACAAAAAAGGCATCTCCCACTAGCGCGCGGACCACCGGGAAACTCTGCTCAAGCGCTAAAACTAGCGAATTTCGGACGTTGCGAGCGTGAATGGCATAACCTCGAGTTGCCGTGGACGCGCTGAAGATGGGCGCGTCCGCAAACAGCCTTTCGGCAAAGCGTGACTGAAATTCAGCGAGGCGGCGGTCCGTCATCGCGCTGCCGTCCCGACAATCTTACTGGCGCGGTCTGCTTCCGCCAGCAGCGCGCCAAGCGGCGGCCAATTGCAATCACGCTCGATGATCGTCGGCCGGGGGCCAATGCGCGCGACGAGATCGGCGTAGAGCATCCACACACCCTCTCCGATGTCGCTGCCATGCGTATCGACCAGCAAGCCGCTACCGGCAGCATCCGACTCGTGGCCCGCAAGGTGGATTTCGCCGATTGATTCGAGCGGAACTTCCTCCAGCCAATCAAGCGGAGACCGACCCAGATTGCCGGATGAGACGATCAGATTGTTGAGATCGGCAAGTAATCCGCAGCCGGTCCGCTCGACGAGCCGCTTGAGAAAGGCGCCCTCGCTCATCGTCCCGCCCGGCACATCCAGATATGCGGAAGGATTTTCGATCAGGATGCTTCGGCCGAGTCGGCGCTGCGTGTATTCGACATTGCGCGAGACGACATCAAGCGCCTCCTCGCTCAACGGGAGCGGCAGGAGATCGTTGTAGTAGATTTCTCCAAGCCGGCACCATGCGAGGTGCTCCGAGATCTGGCACGCACCGACACCATCGACGAGCGCGGCGAGACGCTCAAGATGGTCCTCATCGACTGGCCCGGCCGAGCCGAGCGATAGCCCCACACCATGTACGCTGATGGGATAGCGGTCCGCGATCGCTATGAGCGAGCGATAACGGGGGCCAGAGCGATCAAAATAGTTCTCGGCATGAATCTCGAGCCAGTCGACGGCAGGGTCGTTCTCGGGATCGCTGAAAGCAGCATGATAGGGGCCGCGCAATCCGATCCCGACCCAGTCGATGCCTGGTGCCCGATGCATCAAGATTTTACGGGTCCGGTCGATCCTCCGGCGATCTTCTTACATGTCCCCGCCGGCACATAAATCCAGGCATCGGCTTGACGGTCGGCTTTGGACGTTCCGCCGCAGGCGTTCGCCGGCCCGAAACAGTCGTTTTCACCCGCCTTCACGATGCCATAGCATTTTTCGAATTTGTAGGTGGGCTTGGGCACGTTGACCTGGCCGTGCGCGGCATTCGCCGCCATGGTGACCGCGGCGAGAAGCCCGGCGGCACTGACGATAGTGGTTGCCTTGTTCATCGATTGTCTCCCGGTTGAGAAAGTCAGTAGAATGAGAAGCGGGCGCCTGTGAGGAACACCTGACCCGATTGCCGCAACCGATCAGCTGCGCTCACAGTGCTTGCGAACCGATAGAGATAGATGCCGGCGAAGAGTTTTACGTCCGTATGGAACTTCTGCCCCAACAGATCGTGATTGCGATCCAGCAGGTAGGACGCGCCGAGTTCACCGATGTCGACAGTATCGCGAGAGACGATCAGCGTTTGGCTGTCCGCTGTCGCGTGCTGATAATATCCGCCGAAGGTCCAGGGGCCACGCACGTAATCGGCGCTCGCGACAATTCCATAGGGTCTGGTTGCACGGCGCAGGCCGGCGGGCGCGCGCGCGACCCGGGACCAGCCATCATAGGTTCCGCTGATTCCGATCGAGACCGTGTCGCGGAACGTGGCGCTGATGCCCCCGCTCAATGAATCGGACCGCCGGAGCGGCGCGAGTGGAGTTGCGGGCGTGTCAGCAGTGGCGCGCGAATAGGTCCCACCGATCGAGAGATCGAGCAACTCGGTCCTGTGGTTCCAGACAAGCGCCGCCTGAACCACGTCACGGAATCGGCCCTCCGCCATCGAAGGGGCGATCGTGCCACTCTGTGCCGTGGTGCCATTGGCGACTTTGAAGCCCGAAGGCCGCACTGTTTCGGGCGTATACGAAACCGCGCCGTAGAACCCGCCCTTTGAGCGCGGCGAGAGATAGATGATCTTCGGCGACGCATCGCCGTAGAAACGTGCTGCATAGCCCAGGTAAGTGAGCGCATTGACCCGCGATCCCAATCCGCGGGGCAGGAAGCTGGTCGGCAAGCGCCCATTCGGATCGAGGCGCGCGCCCGATTCCGGGCCAAAGCCCGGCGTCGTGAATGCGATCTCGGAGGGAGTAAAGCCGACAAGGCTTTGCGGGAATCCTGCCCGCTCGCCGATCTCGATCCGCCCGAAGTCACCGATGACGAACAGGCTCACCTCCGGGACTGACAGTCGATACGACGAGGAGGTATTGCTTGCCAGCCCTTGCACATTGGCGACGCTGCGAAATGCAAGGACCGTCCCTCCAGTGGTGCGGTATTGGGGTGTGATCTCCGCTTCGGCCTCGGCTAGACCGCCCCCGCCCGCGTCGGGCTGGGCCGTGGCGTCAGCGAGAGTGCCGTTGGCATAGCCACTGACCTTCAGCGCGAACTGTCCGGGGGCAGCGGCTGCCTGCGCGTTTGCACTTGGTGGGACAAGAAAGCCCGCGCAGCCCGCCGCGACAAATCGCACAAGATGCGTGCGCCGACGATGCCGGCCCCGAAAGATACAGAAAACGCGCATGTTCGGATGTTCGGGACAACTGTCAAAAGGTTACAGAAGCCGACGAAAAGCGCTCGTTCGTTGCGCCACTTACGCCATTGACCTTCAACCGCCGAAGGGACCGCCGCCGTAACCAGATGCGTCATCACCGGGCACGATGCCGACACAGCGCGAGGCACGCCGACCTTGGACCAGCCAGCGGCACAAGTAAGTCTCGCCGAGCAGCGAAGGCCGATCGCCAGAAAATGGTTGCTCACGCCATCTGAAGTTGCGGATCATCCGTTAGCGTGCCTGATCGTCCGAAACTTGCCTGCCGTTGCGAATCGTCTGGAATCATTCTGACGATAAGGCACACATGAAGTAGCTATGGAACACTCGGCGCTTGATCAGATTCTGGCCGTCCTCGCGGTGGACGTGAAGGAATTCGCGATATGCGAATTTGCATCGAGCTCGGCGATCGAGATTCCGCCGCTCGAACAGATCGAGGTCCATTTCGTGCTCGCGGGCAGCTTGCACCTCAAGATCGGCGACGACCCGATTATGACGGTTCCGCAAGGCGGGATTGTTTTAGTCCCGCCTTTAATCAGGCAGGTCATTGGCGGTTCGCCAGCACCCTCCAGCATGTTCAGTCCGTCGGAAACCTGTAGTCGGCGGCGCGATGGCTTGATGCACTACGATGCTTCCATGGGCGAGCCTGCGAGCGTGCTGATCGCATGTGGGCAGATAACGGCAGATCTCGCGGGATCGTTCGGCCCGTTTGATGGGCTGAGGGAGCCAATTTATTCGTTGCTCGCTGATGAGCCCTTCGCCCGCAGCGCGTTCGAACGGATATTGCTCGAGACTCGGATCACATCGATCGGGAGCAAGGCGCTCATTGCCTCGCTCATGAAAAGCTGTCTGATTCTCGCGATCCGGCGATTTGCGGAGAAGCAAGGATCGCGGAGGGCGTTGCCTGGATTATTCGAGGGTCCGTCGCTTGCGCGCGCCGTCGCCCAGGTCATGGAAAATCCGGCCGCCAACCACACTCTGGTGGGTCTCGCCCGGAGCGCGGGCATGAGCCGTTCCAAGTTCGCCAAGGTGTTTGCCGAGACCGTCGGATCTCCACCGATGGAATTCGTGGCCCGCACACGCCTCGATCATGCTCGCAATCTGCTGCTTTCCACGCAGCTTCCGGTGTCGATCGTCGCCAATCGCGTCGGATTCATCAGCCGCAGCCATTTCAGTCGCGCTTTCCGGAATACCTTTGGGATGGACCCGACAAAAATGCGGAAAGCCCGAGACCATCAGGAGGTTGTTGATGCGTAAGGGCGTGGCCGGCGCCGCGGTTCGTCCAAGGACTGCCGCGCATTTTTCGCGGAAGCCGAGTGTAACCCGCCAGCTAGTTGTATCGAATACGTATCCGTGCGCCTTGACCCTCGCCCCCAGACCGCCCGCCGGACGGCCGAACTTGCCCGATTCATCCCGGCGCCAGTCATGACCGCAGCCGAGGAAGAATGGGGACGGCTGATGGTTGCGGCCCAGCAGGGAAATGCCGGGGCATATAGGCGGCTCCTCGACGAACTGAGGAAGTGGTTATGCCGGTTCTATGCCCGTCGTCTGCCGCCGGCCATGGTGGATGACGCCGTGCAGGATACGCTGATCGCGATTCACGAAAAGCGCCATACTTATGACTCCGAACGCCCGTTCAAGCCATGGCTCGCTGCGGTCGCCCGTTACAAATGGATCGATCGCCTTCGATCGATGGGTCGAGCGACAATGGAGGAACTGCCTGACGACATCGCCATCGAGGACCATGAGAGCAGCGTGACAAGTTCCGTCATCTTGACTCAGTTGATGACCAAACTGAAACCCGCTCAGGCCGAAGCTATTCGACTGGTGAAGATCGAGGGTTTCTCCGTCGAGGAAG
Source organism: Pseudomonadota bacterium (assembly GCA_018240865.1). Taxonomy (GTDB): domain Bacteria; phylum Pseudomonadota; class Alphaproteobacteria; order Sphingomonadales; family Sphingomonadaceae; genus Sphingomonas_B. The sequence goes on from JAFEEY010000027.1 coordinate 13,498, forward strand.
CGTCGGCACGAACTGGCCAGTCCGGGTCGCTGATCAAGGTCAACATCCATCGCGGGCTGGCGCGGTTGGCCACGATCGTTCAGAAGCAGCCCGATGTCGAGTGATCTTCTGCTAGATCGACTGGTTGACGAACTTCGCCCCGTCCGCCCGTCGAATCCGCGTCGCCAGCTGGCGATTTTGCTTTGCCTGGCCGCCGTCGAGCTTGCCGGTTTCCTGGCGCTTGGCACGCTGCGTCCTGACGTGGCGGCAGCGCTTGGTCGCGCAGCATTTTGGTGGAAGATGGGAGGCCTCGCCCTGTTGGCGGCGTTCGGCGTCCACATCGCTCTCGGTTCGTTCAACCCTGTCTCGTCGCCGCGCTCGGGGCTGCGCCGTTGGGCTGTGCTGGTCGCCGGTCTCTTCCTCGTCGGCTGGGTCATCGATGTCGCGGGCCAAGGCACGAGCGCGCTTGTTGCCCGCCTGATGTGGCGCATGGGCGTCGAATGCCTGACGGTGATGACGATCTTGTCGATTCCGCCAATCGTCGCGCTTGGCCTGATGATGCGTCGCGGCGCACCGACGGACAGACAAGCCAGTTCCGTCGCGGTGGGAGTTGCCGCGGCGACATGGGGCGCATTGATCTTCGCCTTCCATTGCCCCAGCGACGATCCCTTCTACATCGTGTTCTGGTATTCGCTCGGCGTGTCAGCGATTACGTTGATGGCGCGGGCGGTGCTGCCACTTGTCTCTCGCTGGTGATCCAATGTGCGAATGCCTTGCCCTAAACGGGTTTCGCAGCCTGTCTAAGACCGGGCGACGTTCGTCGTGGGCACCACGCGCGCGAAAGGTGATCGTCTTTCGCGACTGAACATTCCGGCCGATGCCCATGGATCGCTATAGCCGAGCCGCCGCGAGGAGGCCGACCCTTGATCGATGAACGCGCAACAGTGCGCGCCGCCAGACCTCATCGGGATGGTCGCTCGGCCGGTTTTCCTTCGCCTTCGCGACACACACGAGAATAGGCGGCACAAACAAATGCCGCCCGCCAGCGCGAAACTGACGGGCGGCTGTTGATTGTGCTCGGTTTAACGACCGGGCGGCGCCGACGATTAGCCGGCCTTCGGGGTGAGGCTGCCGCCCTGCGCCTTGCAGGCCTTGGCCGAGAGAGCCTTGAAGCCCTGGCCCTTGCAGCTGTTCTGGCCTTTGCAGTCATTCGTGGCGGTCTTGCAGTCAGACGTGCCCTTGCACGAATTGACGCCATAGCAGTGCTGCACCTTGGCCGCCTTTCCGCCTGCGGCATAAGCCGGAGCGGTAGTCGCGAGGCCCGTCAGCGCGAGCATGGCAGCAGCGGAAGCAATGGCGGCGCCGGTCTTGAAGGTCTTCATGGGATACTCCTGAATAGAGATGATGTTTCGCCAAGTGGCATGGCGGTTTTCGCGTTCGATACGACGCCGGTTACAGACTTCGATAAATTCTATTTTTCCTGAGCAAGTGTAACCGCCGGCCAGCCTTCAGCGGACCCGACATCGTGGTCCGACCTAATCAGCCTCCCGGGCCACCGTGCGGCGATCGCCTTTCCGGAGATCGTCGCACGTGAGGCTGATTGAAGGAGACTGTCATGACCAACCGTAAGACCGCCGCGCTCAGCGCGCTGCTTCTCGCCTCGCTCGCCGCCGGTGCCACCAACGCGGCCCATGCTCAGGCCAAGAAGCCGATGGAAAAATGCTACGGCGTCGCCAAGGCCGGCAAGAACGACTGCAAGGCCGGCGCCGGCACGACCTGCGCGGGAACGTCGAAGATCGACTATCAGCGCGACGCCTGGAAGCTGGTGCCTGCCGGCACCTGCGCCAAGATCAAGACGCCCAAGGGCTACGGCTCGCTGACCCCCAAAGCCTGAGGATCAACGCCATGTCCATAACCGCAGGCCTGGGTTTTAAGCTCGAGCATCTCGATGAAGCGCTGACGGCGCGGAACCCAGGCCTGTGGTTCGAGGTGCACGCCGAGAATTACATGGTGGACGGGGGGCCGCGGCTGCGGGCACTCATGACGCTCGCGGCATGTTTCCCTATTTCACTGCATGGCGTCGGCCTTTCGCTCGCCTCCGTCGAACCCCCTACGCCGGAGCACCTGGCGCTTTTGCGGCGCCTCGTCGATCGTATCCAACCCACCGCTGTTTCCGATCATCTGGCGTGGCAGAAATGGGAAGGAGCGCATCATTCCGACTTCCTGCCATTTCCCCGCACACGCGAAGCGCTCGGCATCACGGCCGACAATGTCGCGCGTGTCCAAGATGCGCTCGGCCGCGCCATCATGGTGGAAAATCCATCGCTTTATGTCGATCTGCCCGGACACGAACTCGATGAGGCGGACTTTCTGTCGCAGCTCGCAGCGCGGACCGGCTGCGGCCTTCTCGTCGACGTGAACAATATCTACGTCAGCGCGGCGAACCTCAATTTTTCGGCAGAGTCCCGCATCGACGCAATTCCGGCGTCGATCGTGGGGGAGATCCACATCGCTGGCCACCGCCCCGATCCCGATCCGGATAGTGGGCTCTTGATCGACAGCCATGACGCTTCGGTGGCTGACCCTGTCTGGCTGCTCTATCGGCGGTTGATCGAGCGGATCGGCCCGCGACCCACTATCGTCGAACGCGACGACGACATCCCCCCGTTCAACGAGCTGATGATGGAGCGCGATCACGCGCACCGGCTTCTCGAACAGCGAATGCCGGCCAATGCTTGATGCCCGCTCATTCCAGCATGGCTTCGGCGCGATGCTTGCCTCGCCGGAACAGGCGCCCGATCCGGCGATCAGACGCGCTCTGGCCGTGCATCGCAACACAGCAACCAAGGCCGCGCGCGATGCCTTGTTCGCCAACTATCCGGTCGCGGCGACCCTCGTCGGCGACGATGCTTTCGCAGCCTGCGCGACGGCCTATGTCGAAATGTCCCCCCCGGCGGAAGCACGCCTCTGCTTTTATGGCTCCAGTTTTCCGGCATTCGTCGGCGCTTGGAGTCCTTTCGCCGAGGCACCCTATCTCGGTGCCGTCGCCGCGCTTGAGCGGTTGGTGACGGAGGCGCTTTTCGCCGCGGACGCAGACGCTCTCGATCCCGAGACACTCGCGGCGGGGATCGATCCAGACGCGCCGCTGAGCTGGCACCCGGCAACACGGATCGGACGGAGCCTGTCGCCCGCAGCAAGCCTATGGCTTGCGCATCAGGCCGCCGCGCCGCCCGAAGCCCTCGATGAGGTGCTCTGGACGCCGGAGCAGTTCCTCATCACGCGGCCGGCCGACGCAATCGAGGTCCGGGTAATCGACGCGCCAATGCGTGCCTTCCTTGCAGGCTCAACGCTTGCGGTCGCGGCGGCGAACGCTGCCGACGAAGACGGCGATGTCGCCACGATCTTCGCAACCTTGCTTTCGGCCGGCGCCTTTGCCGGACACATCCAACAGGGAGAAAATCCATGAACATTTACGCCCGTATCGGCCAAAAACTCGACCAGCTTCCAGGCTCGATCCTCCTTTTGATCGCCCGCCTCGGTGTTGCCGGGGTGTTCTTCATGTCCGGCCGCACCAAGGTCGACGGTATCCTTCATATCACCGACAGCACCTACTCGCTGTTCGAGACCGATTATCGCATCCCCTTGATCCCGCCTCACATCGCGGCCCATCTCGCGACTTATCAGGAACATCTGTTCCCGATCTTGCTGGTGCTCGGGCTGTTCAACCGTGTCGCGGCTCTGGGACTGCTCGGCATGACGACGGTCATCGAGGTGTTCGTGTATCCCGACGCCTGGCCGACGCATTTGAGCTGGGCCGGATTGCTCCTCCCGATCATTTTCCGCGGCGGCGGCAAGTTTTCGCTCGACCATCTGCTCGGGATCGATCCGGCACGCGGAAAGCTGAACAAGGATTTTGCGGCCGATTGATATCGGCTCATCGTCAGTGTTTTTCCTCGTAGTTGAGGCTGGGATCTATCATCGCTTCATCCCGGGCAGCGGAAGTTCAACGCTGCTCAAGATCGGCAAAAAACTTCCGGGGACAGTAACCTGACTATCCGTTCCATCGAATACCATAGTGTCGCGGCCGTAACCCTCCCTTCAGCCGACGACGCCGCTGCCCGATGGGCGGTGACTCCTGTCGCTCAACAGTGGCGGCAGTCCGTAAGACGATGCCGGGCCGGATTGCCCCTGCGGCCCGGCATCGCGATACGCCCCAGAACCGCGCGCTCACTATTTCCCCGGCCGGGCCCACCACACTGCGCCAATCAGATCGACTGTGGATCCGATCCGTTGATGATCGTCACCTGACTCCTCCTCCCGTCAATTATGATTATAGTCGGCAATCCCGGCGAACGTCGGCCAGGGTTCTCGCTCCGGCCTACCGCGGCGGGAGCGTTACCGTTCGCCGCAATTCAGCTAACTGAGCGTGACTATCGAAGGAGATCGCGCCATCGCCGAGCTGGATTATGCCAAGCTGACGGAACAGGTCGGGGAGATCGGGGACCACCCGCGTGTCGGCGAAACGGGTATAGAGGTCGATCAACGAGTTTGCCCCGATCGCCTGGTCGCCGGCCGTCATGAGTTGCTCGGGCGACCAATCCATCGTGTTTCCACCGCTCGCGCGATTGATACGACGAAGCGCATCACGGAGTGAGCGCTTGCCCATGGTATCGCGATAGATGGCGATCTCCGCCAGCAGCCAGAATGCGGCACCGCCCCAATAGAGCCGGCCCCAGGCCCGGGTGCCATCCATACCGCCATCGGCAGGCTGTGGACTGCCCTTCGGCAACCCCGTGACCAGCTGACGCCACACGTCCGCCGCCGGGATCTGGCCTGCCATCACACGCGCGATGGGCTCGACATAGGTTGCGTTTCCTTCCTGCAGCCATAGCGCGCGGCGAGGCAGGTCGGGAAGCGCCGTATGGACCATTTCATGGACCAGCACCCAGTCATTGCGAAAGGCCGTGCTTGTGGCCCCAGTCCCGACATGAATCCTGGTGGCGGAACCGGCGTAGCCGAACGTGGTCGCGTGGCCGACCTTATCGGATGAGTCGGCGATGATGAGCAGACCGAAATCCTCGACGGGGAAGCGTCCGAAATAGGCCGTAACCGCAACGGCTGCCGTCTGTATCCATGCCAGGACCGGGTCGCGAACGAGCCCGGGCGCACCATCGGCGAAAACGACCCGTATCGTCCCGCCACCGATCCTCAGCACCTGCTGAGGTTGGCGGCCGAGCGCGGCATACATGTCGTCCGGGTCTTCATAGCTCGGAGTCGCGATAGCTCCGGCCAAGGAAGTGCCGCCGATCGCGACAGCCCCGAGGCTTGCAATGACGGCGCGGCGATCGAAGCGCATGGCGTCAGCGCAGAGGCTTTGCGGCGAACGCCTTCAGCTGCGCAGGATCCGTAATGCCGACGATCCTGCCGACTTCCCGGTTGCCTTTGTAGGCGATCAGCGTGCTTTGCTTGGTGATGCCGAGCAACTTCTTCTCAGCCCTCTGATTGTCATAGTCGAGGCGAAGGATGATCAGGTTCTTGTACGCGGGATCTTTCGCGAGCTTTTCGATCGTCGGCGCCTGGGCGCGGCAAGTTGGGCACCAAGGCGCAAAGGCGTCCACCAGAACAGGCTTGCCGGCCGCCTGAGCCGCCTTGAGCGCCGCTAGGCTGAATGGTCGAACCGGCTGGGCCTGAACGGGAGCAGCAATAACAATAAGCGCTGCAAGAGGCAGTACGCGAAGAAAGGTCATGATCGCAATTCCATGGTTGATTGGAGACGAGGAGAGCTTCGATCAGACTCTTGAAGAGGTTACAGCTCAGCTTGCCTTGGTTACGGCCAGCACCGGACCACCCCGACCCGCTTGCAGGAAGATGGCTGTAGCCAAACCGGGGGCGGCTGGGGGAAGAGCGAAGCTGATCGCTCTACCATCCCAGTGCCCGATCCTCACCAGCCGACGAACGATGTTGCGATGCGGGAGGGTCCGACCTCCATTCTCACCGGCCCTAATCGGAACCTGAACCGTTCGCGGGTCATAGTTGGCGATCCAGACATCCGCACCGCCGGCCGGCGCGCGGCCGGCGCCAACACTAGCCTTGCCGTTCGCGATGGCGAGCGGAGGTCCGTCGCTGCGCGCTGTGCGGATCGATGCGTCGAGTTCGCTTCGGCTGTTGCCGACGATCGTCTTCGTGCCATTGATCCAGACCTGAGGTGTCGCAACATTGCCAAGACGGTTGTAGCGTGAATAATCCCACTGGCGCTGCGTGAATTGCGGCGTTGCAAAACTGTCGCGCCAGCCGAGATAGTCCCAGTAGGTGACACCGAACGACAGAGCCACGACATCGGGGCGGTCGGCCAGAGCATTCACGTTGGCGTTGGCCGGTGGGCAACTCGAACAACCCTGGCTCTGATAGAGTTCGACCAGAACGGGACCGCCGCGCCGCGCTGGAACCGCCTGAGCATCCCCGCGACCGGACTCGATCAAGCCCATAACGCCCGCGCCAAAGGCGAGCACGCCGAGAATCAGCGCTGGAGCGCGCATCACGGTTCCTTTCAGTAGCCCGGCATCGCGCCCATTATGGCGCCTGCGATTGTGATCGTGCCGATAGTGAGCATGGCGATGAGCGCCACGCCGGAGCCGATGACCGGGAGCGCGCCGGAAAATGCCGCCTGGGTGGTATTGGTCCGCACGATTTCGTTCCTCTGGGACATGTTGCTTGATGATTGGGAATTCGCCGCCATCGGCGCGGTGGTTACAGTTCGCCGACCAAGAAACTCCCTTGGAGCGCGTAATCCGCAACAAAGCAGCGGGCAGCGCGTGTAAAGAACGCAGCCGCGATCGACAGCGCCCGTTCCACCACTCGATCGCGGACGACTGTCTCAGTTAGTGAACCGCACGCCCGAGCGTTCTCGTGCATCGACATGCAGTTCGAAGATATCGGGCCTCGAATAATGGCCAGCGGTATCGAGATAGAGGCGCCCCTCGGCGAGCCTACCCGGATCGATCGTGGCGCTGAGCGTGGAAGGATCGCCGCTGGCCGCAACCTCGATGATCGAGGTATCCGGGCCGATGATGGCGCTACCCCCCGATTTCAGCAGTTCGCGCTCCGCGGGGATCGCCTCCAATATTGAACGCGCGTCGGGTTCCGCAATGTCGAGGCTATCAAACCCGTCGAGCACATCGTCCCTGGTCAAAACCGTGCCCGCGGCCGCGACATAGCATTGGCCTTCGAAGGCATAGTGACGGCTCGCGAGGAGGTGGAGTTCCGTGACGGCGGGCCACAAAGCGAAATGCAACACCTCCCCATGTTGATGCCGCGCCGCTCTGGCGAGCGGCATCCAATGCTCCCAGCAGATAAGCGCACCGACAGGTCCGTGCGTTCCTGGCCAAGGCCTCAAGGTGCTGCCGTCAGCGGCCGCCCAAATCAGCCGCTCGTTATGCGTCGGCATGATCTTGCGGTGGATATCACGCCACCCGCTCGGGGTTGTGCGAACGACACTATTGTAGATGCTTGAGCCGCGTCGCTCCTGAATGCCCATCACGATCTCGACCGAAAGCTCAGCGGAGAGGTCGGCAAGCCGCGCGATTTCTGGCCCCTCCAAATCCGGGCAATTCGCAAACAATATTCGAAACAATGACTCCGCCGGGCGATGTCCCCAAAGCGCCGCGCCAGCGCTCTCATCCAGCCAAACGGGATAGCCGGGTAACCAGGCTTCCGGGAACACGACAATAGCAGCACCGCTTCGGGCCGCATCACGTATCAACACCTCGGCGCGGTCCATGCTGGCCGCAAGATTGAGGAAGACGGGCGGAGCCTGGACGATCGAGATAGAGAAATCCGTCACCGCGTCGCTCCCGTCCGGAAAAATGTGTGTGGCGGGAAGCGGGGGGGCATCTCCCGCCACACAGCGCCGCCTTCTTGACTCTTTTTACACGGCGCATTGGTTCATTCGCCCATAAGCAATCGGGGGTTACAGGAAGTCACGCCCGCCTCTGTGATTTCCTTAAATCAATCTGCTGCCCCACAGTCCCGACGCCTGGTGAAGAATCAGCCAGCGCTCCCTTCAACCCGTTCCTTCAATTCGGCGTCGATCGGACAGTTGGTGCAAGCATCGTGCTGGCACAGGCGGCAGATGCGATATGAATGGTCTGAATCGCGCAGACGGGAGCGGAGGACACGCTGAGACAATTCCGCCAATATAGCGATCTCATCTGCGCTCAGAACGTCAAGGCTGGACGCCAAGACTTCGCCCCTCGCTTCAAGAACGGCGGCGCAGGCCTGCTGCCCCGTTGGGGTTAGATAGAGCGAAACGGCGCGACCGTCGTCGGCATGTCCCCGTCTTTCGATCAGCCCTTCGGAGACGAGTCGATCGACGAGTCGAACAGTGCCTGCATGAGACAGTCCGACACCAGCGGAGAGCGTCCTGATCGAAAGGCCCGGTTCGTGATCCAAAAGAGCCAGCGCCGCGGCCATCGGGCCGGCCTCGGGTGCCTTGGACGCGACTGCACGGGCAATTTCGTCACCGATCATCAAGGCGAAGGCCCCGATCGTGTTCCTGTCACGGTTCGTATGCATCGCCCACATCTATATGCGCGGCGCATATAGACAAGCCTCAATCTGCAATATATGCGCGGCGCATATAATTCACGTACCGGAGCATGAACGCACGAGATCGCTCAATTCCACCGCGCTCCTCATTCGAGCGCCGCGACGAGCGGGATCGATCAATTGAAGCTGGACACCCACGGCGCAGTGGGGACGCGAAATCACACCAAGCACTTTCCAATTCGCATAAAGAAAGGACTGAAATATGAAAATTTTCGACGACTACGGCTTTCGGGTCGCGGAGCATGGCCGGAGTGACCTCGCCCTCCTGCGCTGGGCATTGGTCATTGTCTTCCTCTGGTTTGGCGGAATGAAATTCACCGCCTATGAGGCAAACGGAATCGCACCGTTCATCGACAACAGCCCCATCATGCACTGGCTCAACATGCTCGGCATCCAGGGGCAGAGCTATGCCATTGGCGTGATCGAACTTGCGACGGCGTGTGCCCTTGTTGCTGGAGCTTTCCATCCCACTTTTTCAGCACTCGGCGCGGCGATGTCGATTGCGACCTACGCCATAACGCTGACGTTCTTCGTGAGCACGCCCGGCGTGGCTGAGCAAACCGCCGGCGGTTTTCCCGCAATCTCGGCGGCGCCCGGCCAATTTCTATTGAAAGACGCCGTTCTTCTGGCTGCATCCCTCGTCTTGTTCGTAAACTCGGTCCAGCGGAAGGGATCAAGCGTCGCCTAACCAGGCTGCGGCTTTGCTGCGGCTTTAACGAGAGGCGAACTTGAGGAGACGGCAACATGCCATTTCAGGGCGGTGGCACGGCCACCGCCCTCTCCCGAACCAATAACGGGCCATGACCGGCGCCAAAAGTTCGCGCGAAGGCGTTCGACGGACGTCAGGTGTAACCCTCTCCACCACTCTGCCGAGATTTTTCTCGCGAACATCCTCCGTTGCCTCTTGGATGCACGTCAGCCCCGGACCGACCCCAGCGTAACCGATTGCCTCGCGGTTCCGAATGTAGAGTCAAGACTCGCGGCGTGGAGGCCCGTCGACCGAGTGTTCGACGGAGCATTTGATGAATACCGAAGTGTTGATTGTGGAGCTTTCCAAGAATTTGCAGCCCGTGCCCCTGCATGGTCCGCGCGCCCTTTTGCGCCGGGGTTTAATTCGGGGTGCGGCCGTCGCGATGGTGCTGGTCTTGTTCTGGCCTTCGCTGGCCGTGCGTAGCGATTTGTCCGTAGCGGCCGTGACGATGGGCTTCTGGATGAAGCTGCTCTACACCGCCTCGATCGCGTCGCTCGGCTTTTTCGCTCTCGAACGATTGAGCCGGCCTGGCGCTCGCGACCTTCACTGGACGCGACTCTTGTGGCCACCCATCGCTCTGTTGGCATTGGTCACGTCCATCCAGCTGGCCATCGCCCCCGACGGAAATACTGCCTCCTTCTGGATGGGCTCGAGTTGGTTTCAGTGCCCGCTCTATGTGATGTTGTTATCGGTACCGGTGTTCGTTGGGCTGGTGCGGGCGATGGCCCACCTTGCTCCGACGAGGCTTGAGGCCGCTGGCGCAGCTGCGGGATTGGTTGCTGGCGCCACTGGCGCTTCCATCTACGCTCTACACTGCGCCGAGACATCGCCTGGCTTCGTGCTGCTATGGTACTCGCTCGGCCTTGCCGCAGCGACGTTGGTCGGCGCCGCCGTCGGACCACGGCTCTTACGCTGGTAAGGCGGCGGGCCCGTCTCGCGCGGGCCCCAATCGCATTGCGGCGCGAAACTTTCGGACCAGGTGTAACCGCCAGACGCTACCACTCGTATTCCGTCATGTGCCGGGCTGTCCCTCCGTTCCGTCCGGGCCCGGCACACCGATCGGAGTAAGTCTGTGCCGGAAGAAACAATCGCGCCATTTCACGGCTTCGGGCTCGGCCTGCGGATTCCACACTTCCAGAATTATCTGACCGAGGCCGTTCCTGTCGATTTCATCGAGATCATCTCCGAGAATTTCATGGGGGCCGGCGGGCGCCCGATCCACGTTCTCGATGAGGTGCGCGATCGCTGGCCCGTTGCGATGCATGGCGTTTCAATGTCGATCGGTTCGGCTGACGGCATCCGTTCCGAATATCTTGCGCGCCTGAAAGCGCTGGCTGATCGAATCCAGCCATTATGGGTCTCCGATCATCTGAGCTGGTCGCGCGTCGGGGAGGTCAATTCCCATGATCTGCTCCCGCTGCCCTTCACCGAGGAAGCACTCAACACCGTTTGCGCGAACATCGAGCATGTCCAGGATGCGCTCGAACGTCCGCTGGTCCTCGAAAACCCCTCGACCTATCTGACCTTCGCCGACGACCAGATGACCGAATGGGCCTTCCTTGCCGAGATGACGAAACGGACGGGCTGCTACCTGCTACTCGACGTCAACAACATCTATGTGAGCGGAACGAACAACGGCTTTGACCCCTATGATTATCTGGCGGGCGTGCCGGCGGACCGTGTTCGGCAAATCCACCTCGCGGGCCATAGCCAGGGGCAAGGCCGGCTAATCGATACGCACGACGAGCCAGTTCCCGATCCAGTTTGGGATCTGTTCGCCCGGATTTATCCTCGTCTCGGACCCGTCGCCACCATGATCGAGCGCGATGACAACATTCCTCCGCTTCAGGATATGTTAGACGAGCTGGATGTTGCGCGCCGCATCGCAGGCGACGTCACGGCGGCCGCGGCATGACGCTTCTCGACCTTCAACGCGATTTCCTGGGATTCCTGTTGGATGAACCGAGCGACATTCCGGTTGCCGTTGGCGGGTCCAGCGGGCCGGGCCTTGCCGTCTATCACAACGCCTATGGTGGCCAGCTCGTAGAGTGCCTCAAAGACAGTTACGAACGCCTGTGGGCGTGGCTCGGAGACGAGGCGTTCGAAGCGGCTGCGCGCCGGCATATCGCTGCCCACCCGCCGCATAGCTGGACGCTCGCCGACTACGGCGTCAAATTCTCGGAGACAATGGCCGACCTTTACCCGGACGATCCTGAGGTCGCCGAAATCGCCGCGCTCGACTGGGCTTTGCGGCGCGCGTTCGACGGCCCCGACGCACCGGCCTTCGACCGGCAACAGCTCGCAGCGGTCGATTGGGATGAGGCGGTGATCGCATTCGTGCCGACGCTCACGTTGCTGCCCGTCAAGACCAACTGTGGCGCGATCTGGAACGCGATCGCCGCCGAAGAGGAAGTTCCGGCAGCCGAGTTTCTGCCCGAGCCGGGTTGGGTGCGTGTTTGGCGCGTCGGCCTTCAACCGCACTTCGCCTCGATCGAGACAGCTGAGATGGGCGCGATCCAGCTCGCATCGTCGGGCATGAGCTTTGCTCGCCTGTGCGACCGCCTGTCCGAAGAAATCGGCGTCGAAACGGCGGTCGATGCCGCCGGCCGCTATCTCGCGTCCTGGGTGCAAGACCAGATGATCGCAGACGTCCGGTGAGACTGTTTTGCATGAGGACCAAACCGAGATGATCCGCTTCTATTTTCACCCGACCCCGAACCCCTTGAAGGTCGCCCTGCTGCTCGAAGAGCTCGGCATCGGCTATGAGCTTGTGCCGGTCGATACCTTTAAGGGCGAACAGTGCGCGCCCTCCTTTCTCGCAATCAATCCGAACGGGAAAGTCCCGGCGATCGTCGACACCGAAGGCCCCGGCGGAGTTCCGACGGCGGTCTTCGATTCGACCGCGATCCTGCTCTATCTCGCAGAAAAGCACGGTCAATTTCTTGGATCACCCGAGGATCGAGGGCAATTGCTCTCTTGGCTGTTTTTCGTGGCGTCGGGCCTTGGACCGTTCTCCGGCCAGGCGGTTCATTTCCAGCGCGCCGCGCCAGCGGGTCTGGACTATGCGCTCAACCGCTATCGGCGCGAAGCCGAGCGCCATTACCAGGTTCTCGACGATCACCTGCGCGATCGGACGTACATAGTCGGCGAGACCTACACGGTCGCGGATATGGCGGCCTGGGGATGGATCGAACGCGCCGGCTTTGTTTTCCCCGAATTCGACGAGCCCCTCGGTCGCTATCCCGATTTGGCCCGCTGGCATCGGCTGGTCAATGCGCGGCAGGCGGCGTGGCGTGCTCGCGATGTTGGGAGCGCTCACGAATTCAAGCGCGAGTTCGACGAGCAAACGCTGCGCGCGCTCTTTCCCTCAAACTATGCTGCAGAAGGTTGAGGTGCCGGTCATGGACGTCGAAGGAAAACGGGTTCTCATCACTGGCGGATCAAGCGGGATCGGGCTTGAATTGGCGCGTGGGCTTGCCGCGCGCGGTGCACGTCTGGTCATCGCTGCGCGCGGAGCAGCGCGCGTCGATGAAGCTGTCGGGGCTTTGAACGCATCAGGTGCGGAGGCTGCCGGCATAACTGCCGATGTCGTGACCCAGATAGGTCGCACGGCAGCCTTGCAGGGCGCGATCGAAGCTTTCGGCGGGCTCGATATTCTCGTGAACAACGCGGGCGCGGTTCGCGCCGGTCGCCTTGATGCGATTGATGAAGAGGAGATCCGCGCCATGATCGAGGTGGATCTTGTTGCCCCTATCATGCTGACTCGCGCGGCGTTGCCGTTGTTGCGAGCTGGTTCCGAGAGCATGATCGTTAACGTCTCTTCCGCGATCGCATTGGTCGCGATGCCGTTCTATGCGACCTATGCGGCGGTGAAGGCCGGTCTGTCGAGCTTTGGGGAATCGCTGCGGCGCGAGCTCAATGGAGAAGGTGTTCGTGTGATGACGGTCTACCCCAGCGGCACCGATACTCCGATGATGGCGACGAACCAGGCGGGCCCAGAGATTGGATTCTCGTTGGAGCCAGCCGAAGCTGTCGCTGAAGCGATCATTGCAGGGATCGAGCATGACGCCATCAACGTGGTTCGTGGTGGTCCCGAAAGACAGGCCCTGATCGACCTGAACAGCAAGGATCCGATGGCGATCGACGCCCATTTTCTTGCGATCAAGGACGTCTTTGAGCGAGACGTGCGCTCGCACTGCGCGCTGTGAACCGATTAGGAGCCCCCATGCTGACCAGGCCCGAAGGCTCATTGCCGGAAGACTTCCACCTGACGCGCCGGGCGGCCGCTGGTTTGTTCTTCACCGGTTATGCCCTCGCGGCTTTCTCCGCGGAGGCCGCGCCGATCACGACACCTGAAGACGGGCTGATTATTGAGGGCGTAACGATTCCGAACGGCGCGTCCCAGCACTTACCGGCCTATGTCGCCCGGCCCGCCGGTCAGGCCCGACATGCCGCGATCATCGTCGTGAATGAAATCTTCGGAATCCACGATTATATCAAGGACATCTGCCGACGGTTGGCGCGTCTCGGTTATGTCGCGATCGCGCCCGATTTCTTCTACCGTTCGGGCGTCAATCTCCCGGCTATCGCCAACATCGAGCAGATCATCCCGATCGTCCGACAGGCGACACCCGACCAAGTCGACAACGATGTCGCAGCGACTTCGACGTGGCTGAAGGCTCAAGCGTTCGTCGAAGGCACGCGGATCGCGATCACTGGCTTCTGCTGGGGCGGCGCAGTCGTCTGGCGTGCTGCCATGGAAGATCCCGATATCAAGGCAGGCGTCGCCTGGTATGGACAGCTCAAGCCGCTGATCAGCCGTGCCGCAGAACTGAAGGCCCCGGTGTTAGGCCTGTACGGCGCACTTGATCAGGGCATCCCCCAGGCCGATGTCGAAGCGATGCGCGCTGCGTTGCAAGCCGCCGGGAAAATGGGTTCGAATATCCACGTCTATCCCGACGCCCAGCATGGATTTCACGCCGACTATCGTTCGAGCTACAACAAAGGCGACGCGCGTGACGGATGGTCGCGGATGTTGGCACATTTCAAGGCAAACGGGGTGGTATGATGATCGATCGCTCGATTGACCCGACCGCTGATCAGGTACGCCAGTTGCGTGATGATGGACCGGACGGCCCCGTGACGATGGTCAACCTGCTGAAGTTCAAAGATCGGGCCGTCTATCCCGAAGACAGCGGGGAGCCGGCACGCTCGGGAAGCGAAGCCTATGCCCTGTACGAAAAGGCATTCAGCGTCACCGTCGGCACCGTCAGTCAGGCGAACATCATCTATAATGGCGATGTCGGGCTGGTTTTTATCGGCGAACCCGGCACGGCTCCGACCGACTGGGATCGGGTGCTGATCGTTCGCTATCCTTCGCGCGGGCATTTTCTCGCGATGATGCGCGACGAAACTTATCGCGCCGCGCTTGTTCACCGCTATGCAGCTATTGAACGAACCGTTCTCCTGCAATGCGGCACTGAGATGGCCGCGCTGTAAATCCTTCTCAACATCGTAACTTTCGCAAGAGCGTTCATGGTCTCCGCTGGATTCGCAGCAGCTGGTGATGAAGGGCAAACGCTTGCTATCCGATGTGCGTGCGCCGGCTTCCGACGGAATTGTGGTCAACCGCGTCCTCCCGGTGGACCGGGAGGACGCGGTTCGTGGATCAGGCCTTCCAGTTCTCGGGGAAAATCCGTTTGAGCGCGTCGACCTTCGGCCGATCATTGACAACGATGTAGGGGTAGTTCGGGTTGCGGGCCATAAAGTCCTGGTGGTAGCCCTCCGCCGCGAAGAAGCCCTTCTGCTGCTCGAGGCGCGTGGCGATCGGCGCGGAAAAGACGCGAGCGGCGCTCAGCTGGCTGATGTAGGCACGCGCCACCCTCGTCTGGGCCGCCGATAGCGGGAACAAGGCGGTGCGATATTGGGTGCCTTCATCAGGCCCCTGTCGGTTCACTTGGGTTGGGTCGGCGACCACGGAGAAATAGATACGCAGCAACGTAGCGTAGTTCACCTGCCGAGGGTCGAACACGACCTTGACCGATTCCGCGTGGCCAGTCGCACCGCTCGAAACAGTCTCATATTGCGCGGTCGATGCCGAGCCGCCGGCATATCCCGAAGTCGCGCTAACCACACCCTTCACATGGCTGAAGACACCTTCGACACCCCAAAAGCAGCCCCCGGCAAAGATCGCCGTCTCGCGATTTCCCCCAGGCGCCTCCTTGATGACCGCGACGGGAACCTTGATTGCGCTATTGCGAGCTTCGCTGGGCCTTATCGCAGCGGTCACGGCGACACCGGCGAACAATGTAACCGCAAGGGCAGTGGAACGTAACATGGACTCAAACTCCGGAAACATGCCTCCAATCCGGCATTCGTTCGTGCCGCGACACAGGTTACACTCCTTCCTGTAACCATCCTGCCTTCGACTACGAATATGTCAGCATGGAACGATCGCTCGCTCAGCTTACTCGCCGCAAGCTCCTTGGGCTTGGCACAACTGCAGCCCTCGGCGCGCTCGCATGGCGGTTGATAGGCGCCGATGATGCCGCGGCTGTGGCGACCGTACCCGCCACATTTCGTCTCACCGACGCGGAATGGCGCAAGAGACTCTCTCCGCAGGCTTACGCCGTGCTCCGACGAGCATCGACCGAATACCCCTATACAAGTCCGCTCGATAAGGAGCACCGCAAAGGCACGTTCGCATGTGCTGGATGTGCGCTCCCGCTCTATTCGTCCGCGACTAAATTCGACAGTGGCACGGGCTGGCCGAGTTTTTACGACCACCTTCCTCACGCCATCGGCGAGCACCGCGACAATAGCCTTGGTGTGGAACGCACCGAGGTTCATTGTACACGATGCGCCGGTCATTTGGGACATGTCTTCAATGATGGCCCGAGACCGACCGGGCTTCGCTATTGCATGAACGGCGTAGCGATGACGTTCAAGCCAGCTTGAGCGGGCCATGACGGGCGCCAAATTAATTGTCGCCGGGCTCAGCCACCGAAGTTACCTCGAAGGCGGCTGCCTCTTCGTGCCTTGGCGAACCGCATTGGGATCGGGACGGCGCGCAATAGCAACAGCAATCTATGCCCCCTCTACGGTTGATTGCTGATGTCATTCAGCATTTGCCAGATACGACACGTCCTCGCCGCGGCCGATCACGGCAGCTTCTACAAAGCTGCCCGCGCATTGGGGATGGAACAGTCCACACTTAGCCGGGACGTTGCCAAACTAGAACGAATGATCGGAGTGAGGATCAGCGTGCAATAGGCA
>JAFEEY010000028.1:0-1921 GCA_018240865.1 Pseudomonadota bacterium
GAAATCGCAGGCCAACGGCAACGTAAGGGGATCACGCTGCTTCTCCCGGGTTGGCCTAGCAGCTCAGAAATCGCAGGCCAACGGCAACGAGTGTTGCGGGTCATGCTGCGCGCCGCTTGGCCTAGCAGCTCAGAAATCGCAGGCCAACGGCAACACATTCAGCTGGTCGCCGTCGAACATCAGCGGCCTAGCAGCTCAGAAATCGCAGGCCAACGGCAACACGCGCGACGATCAAAAAGCAAGAGCCGCAGGCCTAGCAGCTCAGAAATCGCAGGCCAACGGCAACTGCACTATGCCCTCATCAATGAGCGCGGCAGGCCTAGCAGCTCAGAAATCGCAGGCCAACGGCAACAGACCGGATGTATGGCCAGTCACCACTGCAGGCCTAGCAGCTCAGAAATCGCAGGCCAACGGCAACTTCAATCAAAACCAGAGCGGATTTGCTGTGGGCCTAGCAGCTCAGAAATCGCAGGCCAACGGCAACACAAGCCATAATCAAACCGAATACGGCAACGGCCTAGCAGCTCAGAAATCGCAGGCCAACGGCAACTAATCCAAGGTAAGTTAGACGGATCAGCCGGGCCTAGCAGCTCAGAAATCGCAGGCCAACGGCAACGGCTCAACGCCATGAAGCCAAGTGCCAGAAGGCCTAGCAGCTCAGAAATCGCAGGCCAACGGCAACAAGCCGTCTATTATGCCTGGCGCAAGGTCAGGCCTAGCAGCTCAGAAATCGCAGGCCAACGGCAACTCAACCAAGTCTTTAAGCGTAATCTTACCTGGCCTAGCAGCTCAGAAATCGCAGGCCAACGGCAACGGGCTGGCGTTGTGAAGTATTCGGTATCTTGGCCTAGCAGCTCAGAAATCGCAGGCCAACGGCAACGTCGTGAGGTCGATAATCTTGCCAAGGGTGGGCCTAGCAGCTCAGAAATCGCAGGCCAACGGCAACTGCCATTGTCAATCCTTGCTTGAGGTGCGGGGCCTAGCAGCTCAGAAATCGCAGGCCAACGGCAACTGTCCAAGGATCGAGGCCGCTTGCCCTAGGGGCCTAGCAGCTCAGAAATCGCAGGCCAACGGCAACTGTGGAAATAGACGGTTCGCACTGAGCATTGGCCTAGCAGCTCAGAAATCGCAGGCCAACGGCAACTGTTCACCTATCGGAGCGCCGCCGCATGAGGGCCTAGCAGCTCAGAAATCGCAGGCCAACGGCAACAGAAAGCCGCCACCCATGTTCTGCAATGAGGGCCTAGCAGCTCAGAAATCGCAGGCCAACGGCAACAGATGACGGCTGTACGCGCTCACATGTGGGGGCCTAGCAGCTCAGAAATCGCAGGCCAACGGCAACCACCGGCAACGTAACCGGCAACCCAAGCGCGGCCTAGCAGCTCAGAAATCGCAGGCCAACGGCAACCCAAGGGTAAGCCCCTTACTGGCGCAAACAGGCCTAGCAGCTCAGAAATCGCAGGCCAACGGCAACGCGCGTGCCCTAGGCCCCAAGGGGGCGCTGGGCCTAGCAGCTCAGAAATCGCAGGCCAACGGCAACCTGGCACCCGTAACGCCATTGGCGGCGGCAGGCCTAGCAGCTCAGAAATCGCAGGCCAACGGCAACATCCCCGATTTTGGCATGTTGTGCCAAGTCGGCCTAGCAGCTCAGAAATCGCAGGCCAACGGCAACATCCCGGCCCGCGTGAATGGCAGGCCGATGGGCCTAGCAGCTCAGAAATCGCAGGCCAACGGCAACTCTCCATCCGCATCTCCAGCTATTTCCTTGGGCCTAGCAGCTCAGAAATCGCAGGCCAACGGCAACTGGTGCCTACGAGGCGCGAAACACGCGAACGGCCTAGCAGCTCAGAAATCGCAGGCCAACGGCAACAGCGATCTGGACTGCATCCGCTACGTCGAGGGCCTAGCAGCTCAGAAATCG